>DAOWMX010000170.1 GCA_030642885.1 Anaerolineales bacterium
GGCTGAATTACTGACCGAGTTGGAAGCGGAAGAGGTGCACATCCTCGGTTTATCCGGTTTGCTAACAAGACTCGGTCGCTGCTGCAATCCGGCTCCAGGGGATCCGATCGTAGGGTATATCACTCGGGGACGGGGAGCGACAATCCATAGACAGGATTGCCCGAATGCACTGCGGGCTAGAGACCGTGAGCGACTAATCCAGGTCTCATGGGGCAAGCCGCACCAGACGTATCCTGTCGCGGTAACTATCCGTGCTTATGACCGAGATGGACTTGTTCGAGATGTCTCTACGCTCGTGTCGAACGAGGGAATAAGCATGTCGGCGATTCAAGTGTCGACTAAAGATAACTTGGCAGTTTTCGATATGATCATGGGGATCACGGATGTTTCGCAGCTCAGTCGTGTTTTAAACCGGCTGGAAGCTCTTCCGAATGTCCTCGAAGCCCGGCGCATACGTCCAGGTTAAGCCGGCGGATTGAATGCTATAATTTCGCCTTCAACTCACAATTTAGCGATAGAAGTGCCTGGGTTCGTTCTACCTTTGGACCTGAGCCGTCGAACGGGAAATCAATCCTGTTCCGATGTTGCTATGGTTGTCAATATTCTTAGACTGGACGGTATATGAAAGCAAAATCTCAATCAGAACCCCTTTGGCTTGCATCCCTTTTACTCGCATTTGCCGGCGCAGTTGATTCCGCTTACCTGGCGTTCCTTAAATTTACAGGTGCAGTAGCCGCATGCTCGGATATTGGTGATTGCGAAGCGGTCAACAACAGCAAGTACGCAGAAATCGGCGGTATTCCACTTGCCCTCCTGGGATTACTTGGATATCTCGCAATTCTGGCATTCCTCGTCCTTGAGCCGCGGTTCCCGAGCTGGAGAGATGGCTTGCATTTAGGTGTTTTTGGGTTTACTCTGGCAGGGACGATATATTCAGTTTACCTGACGTATATTGAGATTTTTGTTTTACAAGCCATATGCCCTTACTGCGTTGTCTCAGCAGTCGTTATGTTACTTCTTTTCGTGATCAGCATAATGCGCCTGCGCAGGCTGGCATTCGATAATTAGAGGAGGTTCCAGCAGGTGCCTCGTATTCGTTGCCACTACATTGATTGTGTCTATCTCGAAGATGGATTTTGCGGAATAGCATCTGTTGAGATTGATCCAGACGAAGGATGCCGGACTTACAAACGCTTAGGTGAAATACCGGATGATGAAGACTGGGACGATGAGAATCTCGAGGAAATCTGGGATGAGGATGAAGAAGACCTTTACGACGAGGATGATAGGGCTGATGATTGGTTGAGTGTGGACGAGTAACCGGAAGTGCATTGTTGTTTAGAAAATGTGAGGGCGATGCCGAAAAATTTGCCACCTAATATCGAAATATGTTAAAAAAGCGTCCTTAAGACGCTTTTTTGATACTTGGGTACTTTTGGGGGTAACTGGTTACTCTCCCTCGATCTTTGCTACAGTTTGAACCTTGTGGTTAAGTGTCCGGCTGTAGATATCTTCAAGTTCCTCGCGTTTCTTCGTTGTCGTTTTCGCGTCTACTGCAGAGGTTTCACCATCATCATCAGGCCCATCAATGGCTTCTCGGAGAGCAATTTCCATCGCGGTTGGGAGTACTTCTTCGGGTTCATCATCTAACTCTTCAACCATTTCCGCGGCCTTCATGCTCAGGCGTACCTGTCGCTTTTTACTATCGACTTCGAGCACACTCACTTCTACTTTTTCCCCGACTTTTACGATCTCACCGGGGTCGGAGACATATTCATCACGCATTTCGCTAACATGCACTAATCCTGGTCGTTCAGCCCCGATGTCAACAAATGCCCCGAATTTTTCAAGCCTGATGACTTCGCCTGAGTATTTATTGCCCGGTTTAATGTCTTTCCAATTGAGTGCGACTGGCTTGATCAGCGTTAGGTCTAGACGATCGGCGTTCGGATCGACTTTAAGAACCCAGACATCCACTTCATCCCCTAGCTGGACGACGTCTTCTACTCGGTTGATCTTCCCGCGGTTTAGTTGTGAGATATGAATTAAACCCTGCTGTTCTAAGCCAACATCGACAAATGCGCCGAAGAGTTCGATTTTGGAAATCTTTCCGTGAAGTTCCTGGGCTGGCTTGAGATCTTTTAGTGATTTAGTGGATTGGGGTTCTTCTTTTTCGGTCACGTATACACCTTTCTGGGTCTGCATAGGAGCTTGCAGAGCGGTCGGATTATACCACGGCATTTTTCCCGCCTGGTCTCGGGATTTGAGCCACACGAGTGAGTTTTAGCAACGATCAAGGATTGATCTGCCGCTGCGCCTAGGGCTGAATCGTTTCTTCAATTTCTGGAGAAATACCCCGGCGGGCAACAAGGTACCAATCGAAAACAGTGTTGAAACGGTCACTTGGATTGAACAGCGGTCCCACAGTCACGCCTTGTACCTGAGCATCAATGCCGTAATTGTAAATTGGGTAATACATGAGGATCGAGGGGACTTGATCCTGGAATCGATATTGAAAGCTGGTGTATAGCTCCGAGCGCCGCCCACGATCTGGTGTCGTGCGCGCCTGCTCAAGCCAAATACTGATATTTCGATCAGAAAAACCGCTGTAATTCTGCCCTGTTTCCGTTTGCGAGTCGTGCCATAACGGGTATGGGTCAGGATCCGGGTAACTGCCAAGATCCAACTCAGTGAGGACGGCTTGAAACGCACGCGGTTGGAGGAAGTCGTTTAAAAGGCTGTCGGACGAGACAGGGACTAACTCAACTTGGATGGCAATCGCTTCCCAATATCGTTTAACCAATTCGGCGATTTGTGTATTTGCATCATCTTCAAGATGGACCAGCTCGAGGGAGAGGATTTCCTCATCTTTCACACGCTGATATTCAGGTGTTCCCGGGGATGCGCCGGCCGGAAGTTCCCAGCCCTCACTCTCTAGAATTTGGGCTGCCTCGTCTGGATCGAAAGGAAGAGCTTTTAACCCCTCGGCAAAAGCCCAGGTGCCGGGCATGATAGGTCCTATGGGTTGGACAGCCTGTCCCAAGAAGACCTGATCGATAATCCATTGGCGGTTAATCGCTATGGCTAACGCTCGCCTTATCGTCTTCTCAGAAAGAAAATCTTTCTCGGGATTCTGTAGGTTAAGAAATATCAAACCCTGGCGTGGGATCCGTGCGGAGTGAACATTCATCGAAGGAAGCGATAGAGCTTCGTCCAGGATGTTTTCTCCTAGGTACCCAATACCCTTGACCTCGCCATTGTTGTAGGCCTTAAGGGCATCTTGTTCATTCTCGAAGAGAATGAGCTCGATGCGCTCGAGAAAGGGCTGTTGACCATAAAATTCATCGAAGGCAACCAGGCTTACGCCTGTTATTTGCGTATCTTCCAGGATAAATTGATCAAGGAGGAAGGGTCCGGTTCCGATGGGATCTAGGTTGAAAGGATGGTCGATAAGATCGCCTGCGCTCACGCCGCGCAGGAGGTGATCAGGAAGTAGACCCACAGATAGGTAATCTAGAAAGGGGGCAAACGGTTCCGGAAGTTGGAATTGGACACGGCGATCATCAAGCCGGATGATGTTGACCTGGTTCCAGAGCTCGTGGATATCTTCTGGCCCGGGGTAGTTATCGTCCTGAAGTTTGGAATATGTATAAATAATGTCGTCCGAAGTAACGGGTTCACCATCGTGCCAGACAGCATCCTCGCGTAATGTGAAAGTGTAAAGCGTCGCGTCTGCCGAAATTGACCAGGTTTCCGCCAGGTCGGGAACTGGAATTCCACGGGAGTCGAAATGCAGGAGTCCATGGTAAATCAAGCGATCAATATCGCGGTCAGGCTGATTGGAGAAATCAAGGATGGGGTTCAGCCGGATGATCTCACCGATCAGTGCCTCGCTGTGGACCCCGCCGGAAACCGGTTGGGCGGGAGCCGTGACCCGATCAGGTGTCTGACTTATTAATAACAAGCCGACCACCAGAGCGAGACCACCTATTGCAATAAGTAATTGCCAGCGAATGTTGCGCATGAAGTGTTGGAGTAGTTGAAACCGAAGTGGGCCTGAGCGGGGTTATCCGACCAGAATAACGGTCACAAGGGCCAAAGTGAAGAAAGCGAAACTTAGACCAATGGTGACATTAAAGAGCAGTCGTTCAATTCCCCGCCGCACATGGAAACCGGCGCCTCCAAAGTCACCACCTCCACCCAAGCCTCCGAGACCAGCGCCGCGACTCTGCAAAATGATGATTGCAATAAGTGCGACGGAGACAATCGACAATACAATATTGAGATAGACTTCCACGCGAGTTCCTCCTAGTGTGCCTGTCCACCCGAAAGAGAGATATTTTTCTTATTCAAATGGATCTCCGCTCATGGCGCCCCATCCAACTTCAATGAATAGGGCATAAATTCGTGAGCCGCCGGATTATAGCAGAGGCGTGATGCGCCGACAAGATGGCAGTAATCCTGGGAACCATCCATTAGGATTTTTCTCCGATCATGGATCGGAGGTACATCTCGATGAATGGGTCGATCTTTCCATCAAGAACTGCATTTGCGTTTCCGACTTCAAACTCGGTCCGGTGGTCTTTTACCATCTGATACGGATGTAAAACGTAGGAGCGGATCTGGTTCCCCCATTCGGCTTTGATGTGATCCCCTTTAATCTGGGCCAGTTCTTCCGCTTGTTCCTGACGCTGGATGTCTAACAGGCGGGCTCGAAGCACCCGCATTGCGTTTTCCTTGTTCTGTGATTGGGACCGTTCGTTCTGACAAGTTGCAACGATGCCGGTTGGGATGTGCGTAATCCGCACAGCGGTGTCGTTCTTTTGAACGCTCTGACCGCCTGCGCCTGCGGATCGATAAGTATCGATGCGTAAATCAGCTTGGTTAATTTGTATGTCTCCTGTCGCCTCGACCTGTGGGAGAACTTCCACCAAGGCAAATGATGTGTGCCGCCTGCTGGCAGAATCAAAAGGTGATAACCGGACCAAGCGGTGGACCCCTCTCTCAGATTTGAGATATCCGTACGAAAAATTGCCCTCGATGTAGATTGTCGTGCTCTTGATCCCTGCTTCCTCTCCTTCGCTAGTGTCTAGTATCTCGGTGTTGTATTCGTGTGCCTCCGCCCAGCGGAGGTACATTCGCTGCAGCATAGCAACCCAATCCTGTGAATCAGTCCCCCCGGCGCCTGCATGAATGGCAAGAATGGCGTTCTCCTTATCATATTGACCGGAGAGGAGAGCTTGA
>DAOWMX010000317.1 GCA_030642885.1 Anaerolineales bacterium
CTGGATCGCCCTCTGACTCCCAAGGAATACGAGGACGCTGTGGCCCTGGCGAAGCGTGCAGGGTTGAAGCGCCTGGACGACCGGCAGCGCGGCAAATTTCTCAGCTGGGATTGACATCCTGATATTCCAAACCAGCGATAACAAAAGACCGGCAGGGTTTGATCCCTGCCGGTGGTGATTTTAGGATTACCGTGATTTTTTGAAGCTTAGGAGACAAACATCCACAGATCGTTGGTTTTGCGGATCATAGATCGAAATTCATTGATATAAACGCGCCCAATACCCTGCGCGCTGACAGTCAGCGGGAGAGCATCTTGGCGATTTCATAGAAATCCAGGTTTACCTCGCGAGATTGGCTCACGACATCTTCGAGTTTCCGCATAACGATCTCACGCCCGTTTAGACCGGCCATCACATCGCTTTCTCCAGCGATGAGCGCGTTCACAGCTTTGACACCCATTCGCGTCCCAAGGATGCGATCAAAAGCAGATGGGCTACCTCCGCGGACAACATGCCCGAGGATCGTAATTCGAGTCTCGAATCCGCAGTCATCCTCGACTAACTTTCTGGCCACATCTTCTGGTTTATAAGAAGCCCCTTCTGACATGATAATGATGGAGTGTGATTTCCCACGATCATAGGCATCGATGACTTCCGTCGAAATCTCATCAATTGGGATTTCATTTTCGGGGATGATGATGACTTCAGCTCCGCAAATTACGCCTGAGATGAGGGCAAGATAACCGCAGTTCCGGCCCATCGTTACCACAAGGAATGCGCGCTGATGCGACGATGCCGTATCGCGCAGCTTATCGACGGCTTCCTTAATCGTATTCAGGGCCGTGTCTACTCCCAGCGACATATCAGTCCCCCAGACATCGTTATCGATCGAAGCTGGCACGCCGATAACCGGGAAGCCCATCTCGGCCAGGATATGTGTCCCCTGCATGGTTCCATCGCCACCAATTACAACAATCCCGTCAATCTCCGATTCGTTCAGCTCGCGCTTTGCCTGCCGCTGACCCTTCGTAGTTTTGAACTCCGGGCATCGTGCGGTTCGAAGGAACGTGCCTCCTCGCTGCATTATTCCTCCAACGTCCCGTGCCCGTAACTGCCGCATCTCCCCGCGGATGAGGCCATCGAATCCCTCTTCGATTCCAATCACCTCAAGATCGTAATGAAGTGCAGTTCGTACGACTGCGCGAATACAGGGGTTGATTCCCGGCGCATCCCCGCCGGATGATAGGACAGCAATTCTTCTAAGTTTCATTGGATCCTCAATGTCTCTACGCGGATAACACCCTCACCTAACATCGATGTCAATTGTGCATGGAGGTCTGGACAATATCCTGTGGTTGAACTGGGGAAATCAACTTGATAGCGACGAGACGCTTCAAATAATAAGAACTCGAAGCGATCCTTTCCTGGATAAGATGTGAGCAGGCCATGAACCCTGCGCATACGCAAGGCATCTCTTTGCCGGTCGCCCGTTGTCTCCAGGTGCACGGTGACCATTTTCACTTCCCCATCCAGAAACGTCTCGATTGGAGCGGGAGAAAAAGCAGGCGGTGCTTCCGATAATTCACGATCCTTGTTTTGTGGAACGACTGCCGACTCGATGGGGCCAGATTCATCAACTGAGGTTGCGACAGATGGCCCCTCGAACGTGAGTGCGATCGAATCGTCCCTGATATCGTCTGGAGGAGGAGGTGGTGGAGGCTCTTCCCCCTCACCTGAGTTTGATGGCGGTTGCGGAATCTCTCCGGAATCCACCGCCGGGACAGGTGCAGGTGGAGGAGGTTGGGCAACTGTGCGATGATCACCATTAAGGGGTCGTACCTTCGAAAAATCATCGGTGATCTGGTCCGCGAGGATCTTCACCGCGCCTCGCTCACGATCAATTTTCCCTACTGCGACGACGATGTCTTCTTCGCTCAACCACGTAGAGATGTTCTTCCAGACCCGGCTGAATACAACCAGCTCAATAGTCCCCTGCAAATCCTCCAGCGTTACAAAACCCATCGCCTTCCCGGTGCGAGTCTGGTATGGCCTGATATTACAAACTTCTCCAGCGACGCAAACCTGCTGCCCCTGGCTTGTCTCCTCTAATTCGGAACTAAAGTGAGTGGTAATTTGTGTAAGCTCCGACAAATAAGGCGTCAGGGGATGATCCGAGATGTAAATCCCTAATAATTCTTTCTCCCAACTCAGGAGGCGGCGCTGAGGAATATCCGAGGTCACGGGAGGCAAGTCCAGGCTGTCGCTCACGCCGGTCTTCTGACCGAAGAAGGACATCTGACCAGCCTCAGTTGCTCGAAAATGGTTGGCGGATAACGCCATGATGCGGTCCATGAAATCCATCATAGCGATACGCGGCGCTAGGCTATCGAGAGCGCCAACGCGAATGAGACTCTCCATCGCCCGTTTGCCGACCTTACGTAAATCAACCCGCCGGGCGAATTCCTCCAAGGTGTTGAAGACCCCTTCTTCCTCTCGGGCTTCAAGAATA
>DAOWMX010000154.1 GCA_030642885.1 Anaerolineales bacterium
CGAGATTGTTTGCCCGCGGCACGGGGCGCATTTTGACTTACGAACGGGTAAGGCGCTGACGCTCCCCGCGGTCGTTGACATCCCTGCGTACCCGGTGAGGGTGGAAGAAGGCGAGGTTTTAATCGGGCTGCCGGTGGAGGGGTAGGGAATGGAGCGGTCATCGATTAACGAGGGGTTTTTGGGCCGACACATGGGTCGGCCCCTACGCGTGAAAAAGAGAGATGCCAGGCCGGCACGAGTCGGTCCTTGCGATTAAATTAGGCGATGTAGGGGTGCACCCAAGTGTGCGCCCGATCCACGTGAATGAGAGAGATGCCAGGCCGGCATGAGTCGGTCCTTGCGATTAAATTAGGCGATGTAGGGGTGCACCCAAGTGTGCGCCCGCTAAAACCCGCTCGTTAAGCTATCAGGATTTTCCTTATCCAAGGACCATTTCAAAGGATTTTGATCGATATATACCCGAAAAGCATCCAGTTCTTCTTCATCTCTGATCACATGATCATAGAAACTACGTTGCCAGAGTCGACGACGGAAGGGATTCCACTGAAGGTCTTTCACACCACGGATGTATTCATTGGTAGTCATTGTCTTAAGCCATTGGATGACATCGGATAATGAAGGATTGGCTTCAATCTTTTGATCCAGTCATGGATAGTTGTCTTTTGGTTTATTGAATAAAAGATAATGTAGGTGATTGGGCATAATTATGTGTGCATCGTCTTGAAAGCCCTGGAATTTGGAAGGAACCTTAAGCAACCAATGCTCAACCATTCTCCCAGCGGCGTTCAGAAGCATGGTATCGTCCCGAATCTCACCGAATAGGGAAATCCGGTCTTTCGTGCAGATTGTGATGAAGTAAGCACCAGGTTGCGAGTAATCGAATTCTGTATGCCGTGGTGAGCGGCGATTCTTGAAATTTGTCATCGGGCGATGGCCCCCTCATCAGTTCGATAGATGTAAGTGGATTGTTGAACGATTGTATCTATTTTAAGATATTGTCAACTGTAAGGGAACTCGAATGCTTGACATTTACCAGAATATTAGCGGGCCGACACATGGGTCGGTCCCTACGCGTGAATAAGAGAGATTCTACGCGTGAATAAGAGAGATTCTGTGTTGGCACGGGTCGGTCCTTGTGATTAAATTAGGCGTTGCAGGGGCGCACCCAAATTTGCGCCCGTTACGCGTGAAGGAGAGAGACCGTGGTGTAATTACGGGTCAGCCCCACGGTTGGGAAATGGAGATGATAAACTAGCGAATCTCGTTCACAGGTAACGGGAAATCGGTTATCATATCTCTTTGTGCGCCGTGACCGCGAACTTGGTGGACGCGGCGTGTTCAATATATGCAGTCATCCTAAACGAAAGAGGATTATCAACATGGCAGAAAAATGGGTTTACCTATTCGATGATGTCGACAAGGCAGAGAAGAAGGCTGGTTCGTGGGAGGGTGTGCGAGCTCTCCTTGGAGGCAAAGGCGCCAATCTTGCGGATATGACCCGCATCGGTGTGCCGGTTCCACCGGGGTTTACCGTAACGACTGAAGCTTGCAACGCTTTTCTCGCGCATGACAAAACTCTCCCAGATGGACTATGGGATCAAGTTTTGGAGGCGATCAAGGCGGTCGAGAAGAAGAGCGGCAAAGTCTTTGGCGATGCGAAGAATCCGCTCCTGGTTTCCTCCCGTTCGGGGGCGAAGTTCTCCATGCCGGGCATGATGGATACGGTCCTGAACCTGGGGATGAACGACAAGTCGGTGGAGGGGATGATCGAACTTACCGGCGATGCACGTTTTGTTTATGACTCCTACCGGCGATTGGTCCAGATGTTTGGTTCCGTCGTGTTGGGGATAACGGATACGGCTTTTGAGGAGCCGATGGATGAATACAAGGAGGAGAGGGGACTGAAGCTGGATACGGAACTCGAAGCCGAGGATTGGAAGGCGATCACCGAGATGTTTAAGAAAGTGATCAAAAAGGATAAAGGCTTTGAATTTCCGCAGGATCCCTTTGAGCAGCTGCGTCTTTCTATTGAGGCTGTTTTTGGGTCATGGTTCGGGAAGCGGGCTGTGGATTACCGCAATGCTGCGGGGATAAGCCACGATCTCGGAACCGGCGTGAATATCATGACGATGGTCTTTGGGAACATGGGCGATGATTCCGGAACGGGCGTCGCCTTCACGCGTAATCCGGCTACGGGCGAGCGAAAAATCTACGGCGATTATCTGCTCAACGCGCAGGGCGAGGATGTTGTTGCCGGTATTCGCAACACGAAGCCAATTGCCGATCTGGAGAAAGATCTGCCCGATGCTTATGCGACCTTTGTGGATATATGTGCGAAGCTAGAAGAACACTACAAGGAAATGCAGGACGTCGAGTTCACGATTGAACGCGGAAAGTTCTGGATGCTTCAGACGCGAGATGGGAAGCGCACTGCGAATGCGGCAATGCGGATCGCGATTGATTTTGTGGATGAGGGCATGATCAGTAAGGAAGAAGCTGTCCTTCGTATTACGCCGGATCAGGTCGACGCGCTGCTTCACCCACAATACGATCATCAAGCGCTTCAGAGCGCCCGCGACGAGGGAAAACGCTTCGCGAGCGGCGTGAATGCATCCCCGGGGGCGGCGGTCGGACGAGTGTATTTCGACGCTGATACCGCGGAAACCAAGGCGAAAGAGGAAGGGCAGGACGTGATCATGGTACGACCCTTCACCAAGCCAGACGACGTTCACGGCATGCTGGCCTCGAAAGGCATCCTCACGAGTGAGGGTGGTGCCACCAGCCACGCGGCCGTTGTCGCCCGCCAATTCGGCATTCCCTGTATTGTGGGCGCGTCTGAGATCAAGCTTGATCTTAAGAAACGTAATTTCACGGCGAATGACGTTACAGTTGAGGAAGGGGATTGGATCTCTGTCGACGGAACGACCGGCGAGGTTTTCCTGGGGCAGCTCCCGACGACGATGCCTTCCTTCGAAGAGCAGGAAGAGCTGCTCACGATACTCTCTTGGGCGGATGAAATCACAGCCAGAGATGATGTGCGTGAAGGGCCAAAAGGATTCCCAACAAAGGGCTTGCAGGTTTGGGCAAACGCCGATTATCCGGCAGACGCCCGTCGGGCGCGCGATTACGGCGCGCAGGGCATTGGACTCTGCCGCACGGAGCACATGTTCTTCGAGCAGGAACGGTTGCCGATCGTGCAGCGCATGATCCTGGCGGATAGTTCGGAAGATCGTACGAAGGAACTCGACAAACTACTGCCCTTCCAGCGCAGCGATTTCGATGGTCTTTTCGAGGCGATGACCGGGCTGCCGGTGATTGTCCGCCTGATAGACCCGCCTCTGCATGAGTTCCTACCCGATTTGATGGAGCTGGTTGAAGAGATCGCCACGATGCGGGCGAAGGGAGAGACAGAGGGCTTGAAGGAGAAGGAAGAACTGCTCGTCAGCGTGCAAAGTCTGCATGAATCGAATCCGATGATGGGGTTGCGCGGTGTGCGCTTGAGCATCGTCATGCCCGAGATCGTCGAGATGCAGGTGCGGGCGATATTCGAAGCGGCGGCGGATGTTAAGCTGAGGGGCTTCGATCCGCATCCGGAAGTGATGATTCCGCTGACGGGCCATGTCAATGAGCTAATCGCGATCCAGCCACGGCTTGAAGAAATCGCCAGTGATGTTATGGAGAAGAAGGGTGTCGAGTTTGAGTATAAATTCGGCACGATGATCGAGATCCCACGAGCGGCGCTAACCGCCGAGGAGATCGCCAGCGTGGCCGAGTTCTTCTCCTACGGAACGAACGACCCGACGCAGATGACCTTCGGATACAGTCGTGATGACGCCGAACGCAACTTCCTGTTAACGTATGTCGAGCAGGGCATCCTGCCGGTGAACCCCTTCCAGAGCATCGATGGCGATGGAGTAGGGCGGCTGATGGAGATGTGCACGGCGGAGGGACGCAAGGCGCGTCCGGAATTAGAGGTGGGGATCTGCGGGGAGCATGGCGGCGACCCAGATTCGATTAAGCTGTGTCACAAGTACGGCTTGAACTATGTGAGCTGCTCGCCGTTCCGCGTACCGATTGCCCGCCTAGCCGCGGCGCATGCGGCGCTGGGGAAGTAAAATCCCCATACAATCTATGTGGAAAAAACACTGGAGAGGCTGTCCTAAAAGGGGCAGCCTTTTTTATTTCCCCTTCGAGTGAGCGGAGTAATTTGCGGGAGGTGCGATTAAATCTATTGTGTGCGCGTTTTTCTTCCCCTCAAGGGTACGCCCGGAGCTGAACCTCCGGGCTCAAAGCGAAAGGGTGCGGAGAACCCTCGGTGACAGCCCGAAGGGGTTCTGCACTAAGTCCGTCAATTTATTGAGGGGCGGATTACGGTGAACGGGTATTTTCCGTGTAGTAGATGGATCCCCGCTTGATGTCATTCTGAGCGACCGTAGGAAGCGAAGAATCTCGTTCCTGGTAAGCAGTATCCGAACGTTTGAAGAACGAGATGCTTCACTTCGTTCAGCATGACAGGTTCCTGCTTGCTGTGATTCCTTCGCTGTTTCACGGGGCGCTCGAAATGGCATAAGGGCAAGGACTATTCTAACGCATGTCATTTCGAACCCCTGTAGGGGTGAGAAATCCCTGATGCGGTCCAATTTAATATGCGAATCTTTGGAAAAGAGGTATTCCCTTCTTCATCGAAGAGGATCTCTACAGTATCGTAGTAGGGATTTCTCGCGGAGTTTGTCCTGAGTGGAACCGAAGGGCTCGAAATGACAGTTGGAGGTGAAATGTTCCGCATCGTGTCGTTTCGAACCCCCGGAGGGGATGAGAAATCCCTGAGACGACTCGAATTATGCTCAAGAATCGAGGAGATTGCTTCGCTCCGGGCTCAAAGCAAAAGGGTGCGAAGCACCCTCGTTGTCATCAGGTAGATAGCGTAGTACTTTTGTCGAGTGACACTTTTTAGTAAGGTGAATATACTAAATCTGTGTTTTTGTTAGCGCAAAGCTCATATTGGTGTCACAAATGGAAACCAACACCGTTATATATATGAAAATCCCAATCAAGGGTATTCACACGAGATCGGAGGATTGACGATGAAATCGAACAGGATTCTATACAGCTTATTGCCCCTCGCCGCGTTAGTGATTGGCAGCCTCGCCTGCAATTTGCCGGGTTCTGGAGCCGCTGATTCTGAAGATGCGGTTCAAGCAACGATCAATGCGGTTGAGACGAAAAGGGCTTTGCAGGAAGGTGAGGAAGGACCGCCGCCGGGACCGGGGGGTGAAGAACCGACGCAGACACCGATGCAAGAACCCACTGGGGAACCTTCCTCCACGCCGAAACCGACCTTCACTCCTGTACCAACGGCAACGGAGATCCCCTGCGATCGCGCTGACTTTATTACGGATGTGACCGTCCCAGACGGATCCGATTATTCGCCGGGTGATGTGTTCACGAAAACATGGCGGTTGAAAAACACTGGGTCCTGCACCTGGACTTCAGGTTACGAACTGGTTTTCGATCACGGCGACCCGATGGGTGCGCCTATGGCCGTCCAGTTGACCAGTGAAACCGTCGGCACGAATCAGACGGTGGATGTCGATGTGCAGCTCACTGCGCCGGGAAGCGAAGGGGTTTACAAGGGCTACTTTAAGCTCCGCAATTCACAGGGGGTGATCTTCGGCATCGGGGCGAC
>DAOWMX010000082.1 GCA_030642885.1 Anaerolineales bacterium
AGGGTTATAACTGAAAGTTGTGGATTGGCATGAGAAAGAAAGGCGGCGTATCCTTCGGGTGATCAAACCCAAGACCGGTCTAAGCCGGGGAAAGGATACGCCATGTTGGAGCTTATCACGAACGAATCCGAAAAGACAGCGCCGGAAATCACACAAAGCCTGGATGAGCTGGCGCGGGAAGGGGCTCGGCGCATGATAGCTGCGGCTCTGGAGACCGAAGTCGAAGAGTACCTGCAGAAGCAGAGCCACCTTCGAGACAAGCAGGGTCATGCGCTGGTGGTGCGCAACGGCAAAGGGCAGGAGCGGACGTTGACGATGGGTGCTGGGGCCGTGAAGATCCGGGCACCAAGGGTGCATGACCGGCGACACAATCAGCGCTTCACCAGCAAAATCCTGCCGCCGTATATGCGACGCTCGCCACGCCTCGAAGAAGCATTGCCTGTGCTCTACCTGTGTGGGCTTTCGACGGGCGATTTCCAGGAGGCACTTCCGGTGCTGCTGGGGCCAGAAGCAGCCGGTCTGTCGGCCACAACAATCAGCAGACTGACCCACATCTGGCAGGATGAATACCGGGACTGGAGGAAGCGTTCGCTGGTCGGTAAAGACTATGTTTACATCTGGGTAGACGGCGTGCATTTCAATGTGCGGCTGGAGGAAGACCGCCTGGCCTGCCTGGTGGTGATTGGCGTGAATGTAGACGGCACGAAAGAGGTCATTGCGCTGGAAGACGGCTACCGGGAGTCGGAGGAGTCGTGGGCAAGCCTGCTGCGAGACCTGCCCTGTGCCAGGATGGTAAAGCGCATCGGCATGCCTGCGCCGATGTTGGCCATCGGAGATGGAGCGCTGGGCTTCTGGGCAGCGGTGCGGAAGGTCTATCCAAAAACTCGTGAGCAGCGCTGCTGGGTGCATAAGATCCGTAATGTTCTGGACAAGCTCCCCAAGCGCTTGCAGCCGAGGGCGAAGGACATGCTGCACGAGATCATGTATGCGCCCGACCGGGAGAGCGCCATGGAAGATATTGAACGTTTTGCGGAAGAATATGAAGCGCGTTACCCCAAGGCGGTTGAGTGTCTTCTCAAAGACAAGGATACACTGCTGACGCATTTTAACTTTCCGGCTGAGCACTGGATCCATCTGAGAACCACCAACCCAATCGAGTCGCCCTTCGCCACGGTGAAAGCCCGAACCAGACAAACCAAAGGAGCGGGTTCGCGGAAGGCCGGACTGGCCATGGCGTTCAAGCTTGCGCTTGCTGCCCAGGATCATTGGCGGAAGGTGAATGCGCCCCAACTGGTGGAATTAGTCCGAGCCAGTGTTGAATTTAAGGATGGCAAGAAAGTGGTTCCTTTAACATCCGAGGTACAGTCATTCGAAGAGCTTGAAAGGATCGCCGCCTAAGATGACTGATCCACAACATTTGACAATATCCCTATGGTTGGGGGGAGGATCAGTCGACAACCCGATCGACTTCTATCCAAAGGTTGCTCCCGTCTGTCGCAAGATCTATCAGCATTACTACACTTGATCGTATTGCTTTTCCAAAATTCGTAATGCAAACATTCTGACAAGATACACCTTGTAAAGAAACGATAAAAATACAGGATATAACTTGTAATTAATGTAACTATTGACAAGATATTTCTTGTAAATTACACTCGTTTTGAATTTATTCAAAATGTTTCTCCCTCAGAAAGGGGAAAATGATGAAAAACAGAACAAAACTTGTAAGAAAACAACTGGATAAAACATTACTCGAGTTTCGTCCCATCCTTGGTATCTCAATACCACAAAAAGGGTGGATCCGAGCTATTCGTGATTCACTTGGTATGAGCGGCAGGCAATTGGCTGATCGCTTGGGTGTAACTCAACAGCGTGTAGCAGAGATCGAAAGAGATGAATTGTCAGGTTCGGTTTCAATAAAAAGCATGCGTAAAGTAGCAGATCGCTTAGACTGCGTATTTGTATACGCATTTGTTCCTCGGATAAGTCTCGAACACACTGTTCATGATCGCGCAAAGCAAGTCGCTGAAGAGCGTCTAAAACGCGCATCTCAATCAATGTTGCTTGAGGGTCAGGAGCTAAATGAAGAAGATGAAATAGATGCCTTGTCCGATATGATCGAAGAAATGATCGAAACTTTACCTTCAACCCTATGGGATGAATAATTGAATATGAATTGGCTTGAATATCCTGAGGGAGCTACTCCGCTTGACCCGGATGAGGCAAGGGGATTGATTTTAACCCACATCACTACCCGTGGTGAACTGGATCGGTGGGAACAAGATAATATTGCTGAGGCATTAGCATGGCTCGATAAAACAAAACCTATCGACATCCTAAACGGGACCTTTATTAGGAAATTGCATTATCGTATGTTCAGAAACGTTTGGAGATGGGCAGGAGAGTTCCGGCTTACTGATAAAAATATTGGTGTTACTTGGTGGAGAGTTCCAGTCGATGTAAAGACCCTATGCGACGACGTTATATGGAGAGTAGACCAGCATATGGCTTCACCCGACATACTGGCAATACAATTTCATCACCGCCTTGTGTCAATCCATCCGTTCCCAAACGGGAATGGTCGGCATGCACGTTTTATGGCAGACCTTTTTCTTGAGAATATCCTGCAAACTCCTAGATTCTCTTGGGGCAGGAAGGATCTCTCAAAGGGAACTGATGTGCGAAAAAGGTACCTCCTAGCTCTCCATGCAGCGGACAAGAATGATTATGATCAGCTCGTAGAGTTTGCGAGATCATGATTGAATCCTAAGGATGCTTGTGTCGGCCAAGTATTTATAAGAAGGACAGGCTGGTTGTAGGAGAGAATACATTCAGTCGACAACCCGATCGACTTCTATCCAAAGTTTGCTACCGTCTGTCGTAAGATCTATCGTTCCGTTGATATCGGTCCGCAGGATCGACCTATTTGGCAGAGGGCTGGAAATGTTCTTAGGAACTTCCGCGGGAATTTCCCCTGTGCGCAGTGAGAGCAGAATGACCCCGGGGTTGAGATGTCTTAGCCATTCGTCGGGGTTGACCGCGGCGTACCCACCAGCCGGCAGTAGAACAGCAGAGACAGATCGCAAACGCGGGTCATCCAGTGAGTCTTGGATGAGGTCCGGATCTGCGCCGGGAGCAAGTAAGAACCGAGCTGAATCCCACTGAACCATTATCAAGGCCCCACTGTCGGATACGGACAAGAATTCCAGGAACGCTCCAGCACCAAGGTCGAGGCGATGACCAGGCTCATAGACTGTTTTCGGGGTTGAACTTTCGTCTAAATCTTCCAAGACACGCTGAAATGACCCCTTACCGCTGGATCGGGGGATTAGGCTGTGTCGAATCACGAAGTGGTCTGAGAGCCTAGTCAGACCGCCGACTTGATCGTAGGATGTACCTCCGATGATCAGCCAATCCAGTTCTCTCTCGAAAATTGATGTGTAGCGGTTGAGTAAATCCGTTAGTCGAATCGGGCTGGACCCGCCATTGATCAATACGGAGCCGCCATTCGGACTGCGAAGAAGAACCGCATCACCCTCCCCAACATCAAGAATCGATATGTGGAGATCTCCGTCGGGTTGGTGCGCGAGCTTATGCCAGGTCAATCCGCTTATTATTGCAAGAGCTGCGAGACTCAAACGAAGACGCAGATCTGTATCCGACTGCAAGCGGATGAATGTTGCTCTGCCAGGCCGGCGGTCAGGCGGGAGAGAGAGAACCCATGTTCCACCCAGGAGCAGGATGTAGTAGGCGAGAACTAAAGGGTAACTGAAAGAACCAAGGGAGATGCTCGCTGCAGGCCACTCGGCGAAGAACCTCACCGCCTGGTTTGTAAAAGCCGGGAATAGCCATGCTACCCAAGCAATCGGCTGCCCGAGAGGAATCCAAAGAGCGCCCAATAGGGAGGCAAGCCCTCCCAGGATCATGAGCAATGGTTGGAGCGGAAGGATCACGGGATTTGCGAGAACGGAGACGAGTGATAACCGTCGGAAATGGATGGCAGTAAGCGGCAGCGTAGTGATCTGGGCGGCGAGTGTGAATAGGAAGAATTCGGAGATGGGGTTAGCTATCTTCTCCGATCGTTTTAGGGTCAGCCAGCGGTTAAAAAAGCGTATGGCGCCTTCGCGCAGCGGATCGGCGTAGAGGATTAATCCGAGGGTTGCGAAGAACGAGAGTTGGAAACCAACATCCCATAACGTTCGTGGATTGATCAAGGTCATGATGATCGCCGCTGCCGACAGTGAAGCCAAACCGTGAGTCTGGCGGCCGAGGTGGAGGGCGGTTAAGGCTAATCCGCCCATTATGGCAGCCCGTTGAACGGCGGGATCGGCCCCGACGAGAAGTGTGTATAAGAAAATTGCGGCTGCTGCTGCCCAACCTCCTCGCCTGGCTCCAAACCATCTCCCAAACACGGAAATGAATAGACCTGCCAGGATGGTGATATTGAAACCGGAAATGGCGATGATGTGGGTGGTCCCGGTGCGGTTATAGGCTTCTAGCAAATCAGGGGGTATTCCACTTTCTTTGCCAAGCAATATGCCTGACAGTAAAGAAGCCTCGGGTTCAGGAAAGAGACGCAGGATGGCCTTGTGTACATGCGTTCGAAGGTCGAAAATCATGGAGAGGATGGGGTTTGCCCGGTCGGAGCCGATCTTTCTTACGTAAGCAGTCGGCATAAGACTGTGGATGCCCTGAATCCCCAGATATTCCCGGTATAAGAAACCATCCATCTCCGGTGGAGTTTCGAGCAGCCCTTCTGCATGAACCCAATCGCCATAACGCCAGTCGGTCAAGCGGGAAGCACGCACGAGGATACGCCCTTCCACTGTCTTCGTTACCCCCATCTGCGGGATCCGGACTCGCTCCACGGAGAGGACCAGTGCGGTATACCGATCGCGAACGTCCGGATCTGCCACGACGACACCCGTAACAGTTGTTTTAACATCCAGGTCGTTATAGAAGGCGACATGCCCTGGTTGCTTGATAATCTCGGAGGGGAGATACCGTATAGCCCCGAGGCATAAGGGAATAAGCAGCAGGAAAAGCCAGCGATGAAGTTGGTTTCTTCGGAAGAGGAGAGCGAAAAGAAAGGAGCCGGCGGCGAGTGTCAGCCACTGCCAGCCGGTCAGCGGCAGATGCCGACCAGCGGTAATGCCGAGCATCCACATCATGCCCAGCAAAAACAATTTCATTAAACCCCCTTCATCCCCCTGTTCTGTCTACGTCTTGTTCGATTGGAACTTGTGAGCTCTACCGGGTAAATCTAAAATCCGAGGCGGACGTTTTAAACAGCCCTTGATCTGTGGAGTTAAGACTCGATCACACGAGTACCAGGGACCGGGATCTACCCTGGTATTTTCGGGATCTCATCTTTCGGAAGCATCGCCACGGCATCGACCATTCGCCGATTGAAGATCATCGCCGCGCTCTCCGCATTTACGTTGGGAAAGAGGATCGCAGTTAGCGAAGCGCTGTACAACGGCATAAAGAAGCGCTCACTATCGAACATCAGCGATCCGAAATTGAATTTACCGGGGGTCTCGATAATTCCCATTAATTCATACCCGCCCATAATCACGCGAACCCAGTGAGGAACATTGGTTGTATATCCACCTCTGGTGAAACCTGTGGGGCCCATTTCATTGCGTCCGCTTAAAAGGATGACAACGATTTCGCTCTTCACAAGCCATAAAGTTGGATAACGAGCGACCAGCTTGCCGGGCTGATGAAGCCGCATCAAGTGGGCTCCTTCAATCTCTACATAAGATGATGTGGGCATGTTGAGGTAGCTGAAAAGACCGCTGGCCGATGGATGTATCCGACCAAGAACGCGGTGACTGGCTGTATAGATCTCGATTGAAATTGACCTGTTTGCCATAGGTTTCGTTTCCTTTAGAGAATGGGCAAGGCAAAGGTGATAGATGTGCTTGCTGGGGTATGCTCATACCACATCACACCTTTCATGCTCTCCACGATCATGCGGATTTCGCCCATAGAAAGGCCCGGTCCCATTTGCCCAGAGACTGGATCTAACGCTGGGGATGTGATTGCCTGTACGGTGTCAGGCGAAAGCCCAGGGCTGGAATCGGAGACACGGACAGCAGCCCAGGCTCCGTCATGCATTTCGACATTTACTGTCAATGGAAACTCTTCACTCTGCGAGCGGAGAATTTCGAAGTAATGGGTCTCCAGGATAACTCTGCCTCGGACCGTCCGTCGAACCGCTGCTGCAACTACAGCCTCCAAGATCTGCTGCACTTTCTCGGGGTTGCCATGGAAGAGAGGGATGCTTTTCCCTCCTTCCGAGATGAGTTCCAGGCCCTTCGCTTCTGCTGCATTCTTCATTGATTCCACAGTCTCGTTCACCAGGCCGGAAATATCCACCATCTCGCGGGACTGTTCGGCATCGAGGTTGACAACAGGCATCGCGTCCAATCCGCGCAGCTGTTCCATCAATTGGTCTAGCGCCTGATGGATGCCCTCCTCATTCCCGGGGTCCGATTTCAAAATACCATCTAATGTTTCCAGCGCCTGGCTTACCTCATGTGAAAATTCCGGGGTTGCTGCCGAGGAGACTGGCTGCAGGGTGAGCGGTTTGGTTTTTACACTGCGTTTTAGCGTGGCCTGTTCGAGCGCAACACCAGCCCAATCAGCTAAAGCCATCATCAGCGTTAGGTGATGCTCATTGAAGGTTCGAGGAGCGAGACGATTGTAAACTCCAAGAACACCGACGACCTTGTTTCTCATCCGCAGGGGAACATTGACGATAGACTGTACGAGAAAACCAGTCTGGACCTTGACCGGCCCGGCTTCCATTGAAGGCTGGCGCAGGATTGGTTGACCGCTGTGGAACACTTCTCCAACGATCGTATCGCTAACCCGCAGCTTCTGTAGGCTGGCATGCTTGTCACCAGCCTGTTTACTCGCCCGCAGCACGAGCTCCTTACTCTCAGGTTCCGCCAGGTAAATTGAGGCCTCTTCCGCATCGGTGACAAAGGCGGCTGCCTCAACAACGCTGCGGAGAATCTCGTTCAGGTCATCTAAGCTGACGACGGCACGACCGATCTCGCTGAGCATCCGAATTTCATCGGTTCGCCTTCGAAGCTGCTCCCGTAATCCGTCCATCCGTGAAGTGAGGATCTCAGTATCCGCTTGGGCGGATCGGGTTTCGCTCACATCGGATATCGCCTGACACAATTCAGACGGACGGTACGGTTTCAACAGAAAATCGTCTACACCGAGTCGAAAAAGCTCTCTCAAACGAGATAGCGGAAAGTGCGCTGCGAGTAGGATGGCGGGCGAATCATCCCCGTTGGAGCGGAAGTTCCTAAGGCTTGCGAGCGGATCCCCGCGCAGCTGAGTCACATCCACGACCAATACGTCCGGGTCAGGCGCCTGCTCACTTTGCACCCAAGCTTGAAAGCCGGATGGTTTAAGGATGCGTTCAACGATCGCTTGTGCGTTTGACTCAACATCAGCGATCACAATAATTTGCGGAGATATCTCAGAAGACGGATTCTCGCTCATAACATTTCTTTCAATGAGGACGCAGCAAGGACTGCGTTCGGTGGGAATACGCAGATATGCATCCGACCAAGATTATGTTGATGCCCGGCTATTATCTTGCCGCCAGTAACCGCAATTATTCATCATACGGGTCTAAAAAGACAATCCGGGTGATAAGAAACGTCGACCTTCGCAGTGCGTGCACAAACAAAGGCGTCATCGTCAGGCTTCTTCGATTGTAGCATAAGGAGGGATAGATGATTCGTTACTTTGGTCACTCTTCCGCGGCGACGGCGAGATCATAATGTGGGATTATTCCCGCCTCTGAGGGAGGCCAATAGACAAAGACAGCCTTGCCGATGATTTCCTCGATCGGTAGAGGTCCCCAATTTTGAGAGTCAGAGGAGTTGTTGCGGTTATCACCAAGGACGAAGAGTTCATCTGGACCGATGACCCACTCGCCGTCATAGCGGGGGGTGGCTGCGAGATAAGTTTCATCAAGGACTTGTCCGTCGATGTACACATCTCCCCCGCGGATCGTGACTGTGTTTCCGGGAAGGCCGATTACGCGTTTGATAAATCGTCGTGAGGGGTTGAGCGGGAAGCGAAAGACGATGATGTCCCCCCTATCCGCTTCGTTCCATCGATAGGCGATGCGGTTTACAACGACGAATTGCCCTTCGTGCAAACTCGGCTCCATGCTGATACCTTCTACACGAATTCGTGCCGTAAGGAGATTGACGGCAAGGAAGAGCACTCCGGCGATCACCACAGTCTGGATGAGTTCTCCAAAAAAGCGTAAGATCCGCGTTCGCAGCGGAGGTGAGACGGCGGCGCCCCACTCAGGGGGCGCGGTTTCATGCGTCGGAGTGTCTTGCATGGCGATAGATTATATCATGGCCTCCGGCCACGAAAGTGCAAGGGCACCTGCGAAAATTGGCGCGATCTTTATCGGTCACGCTTGCGGAACGAGAGCCGTATCGGTGTGCCAAGAAAACCATATTCGTTGCGAATCTGATTTTCAAGGTAGCGGACGTACGAGAAATGGACTAAGTCTGGATTGTTGACATGGAAGAGGAAGGTAGGAGGGTTAGTCCTTACCTGAGAGACAAAGAGGATATTCAGGCGCTTACCCTTGCGTGTGGGAGGGGCATGTGTGTTGAGAGCTTTTTGGAGTAAGCGGTTAAGCTCTCCG
>DAOWMX010000003.1 GCA_030642885.1 Anaerolineales bacterium
CGAACGCAAGGAAGGTCAAACCGACGATCAGTTCTATTACAAGACGCGCAAGCGAGCCATTGGCCCCTTCAAGCAAGCGTTCTGGGATCTACCCGAAAGCACGATCCACACGATCGAGAAAAAATGGGAGGCGCAGTTCAAACTCCTCTTTGAACGTCTGAATACTAGCGGGACGCGCGAGATGGTTCAGCGATTTACCAAAGTAGTTCTAATCCAACCTGGGATTGATTCTTACCTCGCAGAAAGCGGCGGTGTAGGAGATGTTAGCGACCTGGATGACTAAAGCGAAAAAGCGTTCCTGATGTCGCTCCCGGGCCAACAAATTCAACCGAGCAGATATTCAGTTTTACCCCGTTGCTTATCCTTTCTGCTGCGCCAGGAGAAGGTCCTTCTCATCCGGATTGCCGAGGATCGCGGTGCTTGGTCTGGCCTTTTGAATGGTGTTGGGGGTCATATCGAGCGGGGCGAAGATCCACGGAGCGCGGCTCTTCGCGAGATCAAAGAGGAGACGGGGGTAATCCTATCCCCTTCTTCTCTCTATCTTTCTGGTGTAGTCATTGTAGATGTCGGGATCTCCCCAGGTGTCGGTTTGTACATCTTTGTTGGCGTATCCGAAACTTCAGAGACCCACAGTTCCTGCGAAGGAACGCCAGAATGGATCGACATGAACGCCTGTGATGAACAGACATTTGTGAAAGATTTGCCTGCACTCCTGCCTCGAGCTATCAAGAGCTATCACAATAAACAACCCTTCTGCGCCGTGACCACGTTCGATGAAGATGGGAGTCCAAATATCCACTTCAACACCTGAAAAAAGCGTAGACACCAAAATTCCCGCTAAAAAGCACCATCGGTTTCACCGTTATGGCCACTGGCTATATCTAAGTTCTGAACCATTCCGAATCTTCGGGCTGAAATTTATTTAACGGTCACCGTCTTCTTGGAAAATCTGTAAAACGTGAACAACTCTTCCTTGCAGAACGACAAAGGGCGATCATCAAGACCGCCCGCAGTTCAATCATGAACACCCTCGTAAATTATCACACGCTGGGCCATTCATAAAAAACCAGCAAGGTCTTACCGTACCGCCGTTGGTCAAATTCGATTAAATGACCTAGCCCCATTTCTTCGTATTCATCTGGATCAATCTGTGCGATGACCCATGCATCTGGATTCAACCATGCCACCTGGTCGTCAATCGCTTGAACCCCTTTAAGCCACATCCCTTTATATTGCGGTGGGGCAACATAGATATAATCATACGGATCTATTCGAGGCCTATACTTTAGTAATTGGAAAGCGTCACGCTGCTCCACATCTGCTTGATCCTGCAGTTTCGTGTGTTCGAGGTTTTTACGGATTGTTTCAATCGCCCTTCTGTTCTCATCGATAAAAAGAACCCGAGCTGCGCCTCTGCTTAGCGCTTCAATCCCCACACTTCCCGTACCAGCGAACAAATCTAAGAATCTCGCCTCGCGAATATCGGATCCGATGATATTGAATAGGGACTCTTTTACACGATCCCCGATGGGTCGTACATCTTGACCTGGGACCATTTGTAGCTTTCGCCCTTTCGCTTTACCAGCGATCACCCTGATTCCTGCCATTATCGTCTCAATTGGAACATTGTCCCATCCAAAAGGTGGCTATGCGCATTCCACTGCGGTGCGGGCAGCTTCAATATTCATTCGTGGCGCATGCACGGGGACGACGCAGCCGGTGCCTAGAACGACTCCCCGGCCATTGAGAGACTTTAGAGCTTGATCAGCCTCCTCCCGGACCTGAGCCGGGTCGCCACAAACCATCGTCATCCTTCGAATGCCGCCGCAAACTGCACCAGAAATGCGTGACGCACCATCTTCTAAACTCGGCGAAACCTCGCGATCATGCCAATTTACGATCTGCACGGGGTACTGCTCCGCGAGATCGAACATGATCGCTTCGCCATGTAAATGGAGCACATTAAGCCAAAACTGTTCCGCTGCTCCTAAAATACGCAGGTTATAAACATCAGCAAACTTTCGATAACTCTCCGAATCGAAGTTCCGATAGGAGCCAAACTGTATGGCGTAAAAAATCCCATCCACGCCTCGATCTTTCATAGCCTCAATAAAATTGACTGTGGATTGTGTGATGATCTCCAACCCGGCGATCACCTCTTCCGGATCTCGGTGGAGGTGTTCAAACAATACCTGCCGACCAGCGAGGTTTTTCGCTTGTGAGAGAGGGCTAAAGACCGTTTGAATGATCGGTTGAGTTTCTCCCAGTCTCTCGCGCAATAGCTCAAGACACTTCAACTGCTTGCCGAGGCACCCCTGCTCCGCGTCAAGCACCTCGAGCTTCCCCCAATCCGAAGCCTCCTTGATCACACGTTGAGTGTAATCCCTTGTCCCCTCAGGATTTCCGTTCCACTCATCCTCGACGCCCCAATCAAGCAAGCAGAAAGATGAAGCGGGAGTAACTTTAACAAAATCATAATCAAACCGCGCCTGATAAAGGGAAGTGGACTCAGCCAATCCATCAGGTGTTTGATCGTCAACTGGAAAATGACGCCATAAAGCAAAGGGAGGCCGATCAGCAATGTCTTTTGCTATCGCCGCCTCCAACCGCTCACGTTTTGAAACCATCAGATGTATTTCCTCCGACCGATTCTCTCTCGCCGATGCTGTTTGTTCACCTGCGAATTCGTGAAACAAAGCTTCACGGGCTATTCTCATTCGCCCTTTCAAATCCCCTTTTTATTAATAATCCCCATCTCTCACTGGAGCAAGCCTGGTATCTCTTCTGGTTGGTCCGCGGTCATTACCCCAGCAGCAGCCAGCGCCTTAATCTTATCTTCTGCAGTCCCCTCTCCACCCTCAATAATTGCACCTGCGTGGCCCATTCGCTTTCCAGGCGGAGCGGTCTTACCAGCGATAAAGGCAACAACCTGTTTCGTCATATGGTCGCGGATGTATGCAGCAGCAAGCTCCTCATCTTTCCCGCCGATCTCCCCAATCAAAACAATCTTCTCTGTGTGAGGATCTGCCTCAAACAACTCCAAAGTATCGACAAACGATGTGCCGTTGATTGGATCCCCGCCGATGCCAACACAAGTTGAGACGCCCATCTCGTTCTGCTTTAGAGCATGCAGGACTTCATACGTTAGAGTTCCCGATTTGGATACGACGCCAATATTCCCGGCTATGGCGATATCTCCAGGGATAATACCTACCTTCGCAGTACCTGGCGAAAGCAGCCCCGGGCAATTCGGTCCGACCAAGCGGACGCCCATTTGATCGAGGTATCGCCTTACTTTCATCATATCCTGAACCGGAATGCCTTCTGTAATGCACACAATCAAAGCAATTCCCGCATCGGCAGCTTCCAGGATGGCATCCGCTGCAAAGCGTGAAGGGACAAATATCACGCTGGTGTTCGACCCTGTAGCTTCAACCGCCGACTTCACCGTGTCAAAAACTGGAACCTTCCCCCCCATCACCCATTCCCCTCCCTTTTGGGGTGTAACGCCAGCGACGACACTCGTGCCGTGCTCAATCATTCGAGCAGTGTGGAACAAACCCTCTCTCCCGGTTATCCCTTGGACAAGCAGCTTTGTACTCTTATCAACTAAAATACTCATGATTCCTCCACCGCTTCAGCCGCTGCAATCGCCTTTTGGGCCGCGTCTGCAAGTGAGACAGCGGTTTCCATGTCTGCCTTTGCGAGCAGATGACGTCCCTCTTCCGCATTTGTTCCAACCAAGCGCACAACCATTGGAAGCTTTGTTGGTGTTTTCTC
This sequence comes from Anaerolineales bacterium, assembly GCA_030642885.1. GTDB lineage: Bacteria > Chloroflexota > Anaerolineae > Anaerolineales > E44-bin32 > E44-bin32. The sequence continues at coordinate 3,781 of DAOWMX010000003.1, forward strand.
CAACGCTGCAAGGATTCCCCTAGCCACCTCATCACCGCGAGTAATCCCGCCGAAGATGTTAAAGAGAACCGCTTTCACATTTGGATCACGTATGATGATTTGAATTGCCGCGGCTACTTTCTCGGCGGATGCACCTCCCCCAATGTCGAGGAAATTAGCAGGCGAGCCGCCATAAAGATGGATCACATCCATCGTTGCCATCGCCAAGCCAGCGCCATTGACCATACATCCAATTTCCCCGCCCAGCTTTACGTAGGAAAGGCCATATTTTCGCGCCTCTCGCTCCTCCGCGGCCTCTTCGTCCAAGTCGCGCATTTCGGCGAGTTCAGGATGCCGGAAGAGGCCGTTGTCATCCAGCACTATCTTGCCATCTAAAGCCATCAAGCCCTTGTCGCCTGTGATCACGAGAGGGTTTATCTCCGCCAAAGTTGCGTCGGTTTGGATAAATGTCTGGAAGAGTCCCTTCGTAATCGACATGAATTCGCGCCAATGCTCTCGAGGCATTTCTGTGCAGGCCGCGAGATACCGCGCCTGGTAATCCCGCAACCCGAGCAGCGGGTCGATCCACACCCGTACGATCTTGTCTGGATTAGTTTTAGCAACCTCTTCGATCTCTACTCCACCTTCAGCCGAAGCAATCATTACCGGACAGCGCCTGGTGCGATCATTAGTGATTCCGAGATAGATCTCGGTTTTAATGTCGACAGCCTCATCGATAAGGAGTTTCCGAACCGGGAGATCTTTTATCTTCATGCCCAGGATCTGTGTAGCAGCCTCCTCTGCTTTATCAGGCGTATTCACTACTCGAATGCCGCCCGCTTTTCCTCGTCCTCCGACGAGCACCTGGGCTTTCACGACGACTCTCCCACCGAGCTCCTCGGCTATCGATTTCGCCTCGGACGCGTTCATCGTCATCTGCCCATGGGGAATTGGAATACCATGCTCGGCAAACAATTGCTTCGATTGATATTCGTGCAGTTTCATTCGCTCTCCTTACGCTGATAATCTTCTCCGTACCGTGAAAGTTTCTGCCGGTCAGGCCTTATTTGTATTATGGAAACGCCGGGGCAAACCGCATTACCCGGTGATTATTACTGTCAACAACCCACACTTTACCGTCAGGTCTAAGCGCAATGCCGCTTATCAGGCTGAACTGGGTTTCATCCAGGCCGAATACACCCCCCCATCCAAGCAAGAACTCACCTTCTTGTGTGAAACACAACACTCGGAAACCCTCTGGGTCGGTGGTGCACAATGTGTTTCCTGATCCAGCATCCAGGTATGGCTTGTTATCCAGTGATTGACCATACCAGGCATCAACACTCCATTCCTGTACAGCGTCGAAAGATCCAGGGGAAACTTCAGAGAAGACCTGGATTCGTTGATTCCAGGTGTCAGCGATAAATATCCGGTCATCGCTTCCAATTGAAATGCCAACCGGCTCGTCTAATAATCCCGGAAGATACCCGGGGCCACCGAATTGTGTGACGAAAGCCCCTTCGCTGTTGAAGACTTTGACACGCTTATTGCCGGTGTCGACAACAAACACTCTGCCCTGGCTGTCAACAGCGACATCACGAGGCCCCCAGAACGAGTAAGGATCATCCCCCAACCCCTCCTGTCCAAGCGCTCCTAAGAAGGCACCATCAGGCGAGAACCACTGAATTCGATGATTCCAGGTGTCAGCAACGTAAATATTCCCATTCGGAGCGACACCAATGCCCCAGGGTTCGTTAAATGTCCCTTCTTCCGCCCCTCCCGCCAGGGAATCGCCGAAACCACCCCAAGTTGTAAGGACCTCTCCATCAGAGTTAAATCGCTGGATGCGGTGGTTAAGCGTATCCGCCACGTAAAACGTTCCATCGGGTCCTGTCGCCATATCGCGAGGATGGAACATTTCTCCAGGAGATAACCCCTCGCCACCGATGATCAAATCTGCTCCAAGTTCAATGATGGAGTCAGCGTAAGGATCCTCAATCGTCGGTGGGGAAAAGGATGCTGGGGTTACACCGTAATCCCAAACCTGCGCGGCGATATCCTTACGAATATACAACCGCATTCGATCTGAAGGAGTCCAGCGAGCGAGGCTCATGTCCTGACCCTTCCAAGTGCCATACTCTGTAAAATCACGATCGAGCCAGATCTTCCAGATCGCCGATCTCAGGGCGCTATCGGTGAAGAAAGGCTTGATATGCTCCCAAACACGCGAGAGATATTCCGCGGTTCCCATCGGTGCCAAGGGCGTACTTTCAGGCAATTGGTCACGGCTTCTCTCCGCATCTATCGCAGACCATTTAAGATTCCAATAATCCTGATTTGGCCACCACATGCGGATGTACTCAAAACTATTGAAGCGGTCTGCTAGAAGGGGTTCAACAAGATGCCAATTATTGTCTCCGACAAGAACAACCGGGTAGTTTAACAATTCTCTGGTTGGATTAGCTCCGTAGAAATACTGGTTTGTATAATCCCGCAGATACCAATTCAAAGGCCAAGAGACATCATCGTCAAAGGCCACTTGTATCCCCAAGCCATCCGTCGTGCGGATGGATAGCTCCTCGATTTGATCCATAGCCGTCTTAACGCCGGTAGCTGAATGGGCATAGACCAGATATTCGGTTGCATCATCGTAGTTAACGAATGCTGCCCGGAATCCAGTTCTGATTGTGAGAATTAAGAGGATACTCAGTAGAAATACGCCCCCAACGCTGGCAATAACCCCCAAGGAGATACCCTCCGACATCTGGCGAATTGCTATAGCAGCGCCAATTGCGAACACAGCCGCAGCGATGAAACCGCTTGTTGCGCGGAGCTGATCGAGCTGACTCCCTTGGAACGGCGGATTCTCCCCCAATACTCCTCCCATCGCCCTTAATAAAGCAAGCAGCGTTAAGAAGGTAAGCAGCAAGATCAGCCAACTACGTTGTTTCCGTAAGGCCTGCCAGTTGATTCTTTCCAAGAACTGGCCTATCCCCCACCCTCCAAAGAGGATCATGGGTAGGGCTATGTGAACAGTCAGCCAGGGCATCTTTTCACCGGCAAAGGAGTAGATGATGAGTGAGGTGATCGTCATAAATCCGAGGAAACCAATCACCGGGAAGGACCCCCCAGAGCTGCCTTCTTGACCTGGATCCTGATCATCGGGTCGTAAACGGAGCCAATAAACGAAAGCCATGATCGAGCCAATAGCCGGAAGATATTCATAGATTGGGATCTGAAGGAAAAGATAGTAATACCAGGGCTGTCCGCCGCGTTCGACGCCGTGCTGTTCAAGCCAATACCCTAAAGATCCCACGAGCCCTGAAGCGAGCCCGTCGTCGTTCGTGAAAAGTGTGGTGTAAAAGACGATGAAAATGCCGAAGAAAACTCCAGCAGCGACCAGCCACCTCCGCCAATCCCACAGAGCGCCGATAGCTGCACTAATCAGAAACAGGATGACCACAACGATCATGGTCTGGTTTATGGGGGACGAACTCGTATAGTCTAAGGGGTCCCATCCCAGGAGATTCGCCGGAAGCGCAGCCAATTGGGGAAGCGTAATCGTGCCCACAATGACCAGCAAATCGAGTTCAGGGAAATCTGTGCGCAAACGTTTTCCAAAGGCCAGGATCAAGGTAACGGCCATCAAGATCAAACCTAAAACAGCCAAACCAAGACCCACCGCAACGAGGGTTGCGCCGGCCGCAGAACCTATTCCAATTGAGCTGGCTCCTTCGATCGTCGGTTCAAGTGCGTTTGTGATTTCTCCTGATGAAGCCCACCCACCGAACAAGGTGCCCATTGCTAAGATCCCCCCCAGAGCGGCGATGATAAGACCGGCAACAAATCCAATCTTTTGGGAGCCTTGCTTCCACGGCATGCGAAGCATGCGCATGGCAAAGAACCCACCTAGAAATACCAGGAGTTGTGCAGTGTAAATAAACGATGTTTCTTTCGTCGTAAAGTGCAGTGCAAGTGAGGCTGCTAATAAGTAAAGCCATTTCGCTTCACTTTTTTCGAAGTAGCGGAAAACCGCGTAAAACATCAACAGCGCCATTGGAACGACGAGCGCTTCGTTGCGAACGTAGCGGCCGTAGTAGAGCATATAGGGAGAAAATACCATCATCGCTGCGGCCGCGAGTGTACCCCAGCGCCCGAGCCACTTACGGAACAATAATACTAACCCGACCGCCAACACACTGAATAACGCGACAGGAATTCGTGCTGCAGTGTCGGAAGCGCCGAAAAGAAAATAGGAGAGGGCGACAGCGTGCATTTGAAAAGTGCCATGCATAAGTGGATCATGAGAAAAACCACGCCCCTCCGCCAGATACCATGAGAACTGGGTATGCAAGCTCTCGTCATGGCTCATTACCCGTGTGTCGAGATCATAAAATCGCGAAAATACTGCCACGCAGAGTAGGAGGATATACAGAGCTACCTCAAGATCAATCCTCAGATTTCGCTTGAGTGTTCTATCCAGCCAGCTCTGATCTTTGTTTGATGAGATCGCTTCTTCCGTCATAGATTCTCCCTCGCAGGAAATAGGCGATAAACGATAAACTATCGACTCTTAGGTACATCATTCGACGCACTTCGTTCTTCTTCAGGAATTGATAAGCCGGTATAGCTGCTTGACTTCATCCGCCTTCAATTCCCTCCACTCTCCTGGCTTGAGATTACCAATTTCAAGATCTGCAAACCGGATCCTTACTAATCTCTTAACTCTCAAACCAAGGCTTTTCGCAGTCTCACGAATCTGCCGCTTGTGGCCTTCGGTGAGGATCACATGCACCCAGGGCTCCTTCGTATCTTCAACCCAAACATCTGCTGGACGCGTTCGAAAACCGTCATCCAATACAACACCCCGCCTCCAGGATTTAATTTGCGCCTTGTCTGGTTTCCTATCTAAGAGGACACGATATTCCTTCTCATGATGATAGCGAGGATGTGTTAACCGATTCGTGAGCTCTCCGTCATCGGTCATCAATATCAATCCCTCGCTCTCGAGATCGAGCCGACCGACTGGGAATATGCGGCGATCAATTTGAATTAAATCGCTCACAGTTGCGCGTCCGCCTTGTGATCGAAGGCTAGAAAGAACGCCTCGCGGTTTATTTAGCAAAATATACAAAAACCCTGTTTGTAGTTGGATGAGATCGCCATCAACTCGAATCTCAACTTCACCAGGGTTAACCCTCATCCCGAGAATAGCTTTGCTGCCATTCACGGTCACCCGGCCATCCCTGATTAACTCATCAGACTTTCTGCGCGAAGCCACGCCCGCTTGGGCGAGAACCTTTTGCAGACGGATGCCCTCACCCACCTGATTCATCCTCAGGTTCAACGAGGGATGTTCCATTCGCACCCAACTCGTCTATCTCACTTTCAAGATTTAGTGGAGGGAGCTCTTTTATGGAGGTTAGGCCGAAATGGTTGAGAAAATCAGAGGTTGTAGCGTAGATAAACGGCCGCCCTGGACCATCTGTCCTTCCAACCTCGTCAACTAGCCCATGCCTCAGAAGCGTCCTCATTACGCTGTCGGAGTTAACCCCTCTTACCGCGTCAATTTGCGGCCGGGTGACAGGTTCCTGATAAGCGACGATCGCCAGGACTTCTAATGCCGCGCGACTCAACCGTGAGGTTTCTTCCAGGTCAAGAAACCGTTGGACATCTGCTGATATTTCCGGAGCGGTGATAAGCTGAACGCTTCGAGATACACGTTGAAGGCGAATTCCCCGATTGGCGAATAGCCTGTCGAGTTCTTCCAGCGACTTTTCAACCTCACGAACGGAAGAATTTAATGCGTTCGCGATCTGAGGGATCGAGATCAACTCTGGGGATACAAAAAGCAACGCCTCGATCCTCGCATTAAGGTCGAGGGTAGAACCCTTCGGGTTCGCTTCTGTCTCCAGCGTGCTATAATCGGCCGCGATTTCCGCATCCGAGGATGAATGATTTGAATCACTCACAAAAACTTACCTATCGCACATTCGCGCTTGCTTCGATTCTGGCCAGCTTGTTTCTGGCTACTCTCGCCTGCCAGATAGATTTAGGGGGGCCAGAAGCGCCCTATCCACTCATCACTGCCGACGATCAGGCTGCTGATGATGTTACGAATTTGTGGCAATCTGCTGTAGAGAGTGCGCTCGACTCAGGCGAGGTCATGCTCGTTCTCGATGAAAACCAGCTCCATACCTTTGTCGCCATGAGGCTTGCCGCAGAAGATTCTCTCTTACTTGAACCACAGGTCTTTCTAAGACAGAACGCCATCCAAGTCTACGGGTACGTTATCCAAGGGATTATCAGGGCAAACATCCACCTCTCAATATCGCCAATACTCGATCAAGAGGGTAGAATCTCATTTGAGCTTACTTCAGCTTCCGTTGGTCCGATTCCCGCTCCGGAAGCGGTCAAAAACACGATTTCCGCCATTCTTACAGAGGCGTTCACTGGAACCTTTGGCTCGTTCGCTACCGGGATACGTATTTCATCTCTCGTCATCAACGATGGACAACTTGCGATCGTTGGTGAACTCCGTTAGGCTGGCGGAATACGATTATACCAGCCGCCTTTTTCAACGACAATGAGCCAAACACTGCGTAGCCAATTCTGTATTCTCATCACGTCATTCATTTTGATCCTGAGTTCTTGCGCTCGACCGCAGGCAACCGCAGGAATGATTCAAGTTTTCCTATACGTGGATGATTCTATCGAAACGGTTGAAGTGCCTTCTGGCGCCAGTGTTCAGCAAGCACTTGATTCCGCTGGCGTGATGCTTGGCTCCTTGGATCGAGTAACCCCTCCGGCTTTTACCGTCCTGTCCGATGGCACCGAGATCGAGATCATACGAGTGCTTGAGAGTTTTGAGATCGAGGAAATAATAATCCCCTTCGATCGTCAAACTGTCCGCAATGAAGCCTTGCCCGAGGGTGAGACACGCCTTCTACAACCAGGCAAGAACGGCTTACAAGAAATCACAGTTCGGATATTAATCGAGACAGGTATTGAAACCTCCAGAGCCCCGATCAAGAATGTCATTATTGCCGAACCCGTTCCTGAGATTATCATGATCGGCACTCAAAGCACACATTCACCAGTCACGGTTGATGGCAGCCTGGTGTACATCACAAGCGGGAATCTATGGGTCATCGAAGGCAGCAGTGGCAGCCGACGCCCGCTTGTCGTTTCCGGTGATCTGGATGGACGTATCCTCAAGATCTCTCCCGATGGTCAATGGGTGCTCTTTACCCGCGAAACCCCCCAGGAGGAGGAAACGATTAACGGACTCTGGGTCGCATCAATGGTTGACTCTGAGTTCGAAATGCTCGATCTGGGGGTCCGAAACATTATCCATTTCGCAGACTGGATTCCTCAGAAACCTTCTTTTACGATTACTTATTCAACATCCGAATCCAGCATTGCCTCACCCGGCTGGCAAGCTAATAATGACTTGGTAACGATCACCTTCACAAGCGCAGGCCGTGCCCTCCGACCCCGCACTATTATTGAACCCAACGCTGGAGGTCAGTACGGCTGGTGGGGAACAAACTATGTCTGGGGATACGACAGCGACCACCTGGCATATGTTCGCGCAGACAGTTATGGCATTGTAGACCTCGATAAAAACGAGCTCGTCAAGCTGCAAGAGATCATCCCTTTCCAAACTCTTGGGGACTGGGCTTGGGTTCCTGGACTCGTTTGGGGACGGGACAATCAGACGATTTACTTTGTGGCTCATGATGTACCGATTGGCCTCGAGAGCCCCCAAGCATCTCCCGTTTTTAATATCGAAGCCCACACAATGGGGAGCAATCTGATGCTTACACTTGCGGAGCGAACCGGGATGTTTGCTTACCCAACGGTTTCTGAGATTCTTAGTTCACACACAGCCGAGATATCGTACCGCGTCGCTTTCCTGCAAGCCATCACGCCGCTTGAGAGTCAGGAGAGCACCTACCGTATAGCGGTTATGGATCGCGATGGCAGCAATTTACGCTACTTGTTCCCGCCATCCGGCGATCCCGGGTTGGAACCCTCTCTTCCCGGTCCGGTTTGGTCACCTGGCGGGGATCGGATAGCTGTAATCTATCGAGGAGATCTCTGGATTGTTGATGTCAAGACTGGAACTGGCCAGCAGCTGACCGCTGATGGTCAAACGCAGATCATGGATTGGGCGCCCTAGCGGTTTATGATCCTGAACCGAGACAAATATCTACTCTAAATCATGTAAGGAGGCGGCTTTGAGAATTCTAATTACTGGAGGCGCAGGCTTCGTCGGATCTCACCTCTGCGACCGTCTATTGAAGGAGATGCACGAAGTTATCGTTGTTGACAACCTCATTACAGGGGACATCAACAATATCAGCCATCTCGCCGGGCGAGATGATTTCTCATTTGTCAAATACGATGTATCCAACTTCATCTTCGTTCCAGGAAAAGTCGATGCCGTTATGCACCTGGCTTCTCCTGCGAGTCCGAACCCCACGTCTCCTTATGGCTATCCACAATTACCCATTCAGACCCTCAAGGTCGGGTCCCTGGGAACGCACAATGCGCTTGGCGTCGCCCGAGTTCATGAGGCTGTTTTCCTGCTCGCTTCCACATCTGAGATATACGGAGATCCCCAGGAGCACCCGCAGAAGGAAAGCTATTATGGGCACGTAGATATCGTTGGACCACGATCGGTATACGACGAAGCAAAGCGCTTTGCAGAATCGATCACGATGGCCTACCACCGATACCATGATCTCGATACGCACATCGCTCGCATCTTCAACACCTTTGGACCCAGGATGCGATTGGATGACGGACGAGCAATTCCTAATTTCATCGTTCAGGCGCTCAAGGGTAAACCACTCACCATCTACGGTGATGGCTCACAGACTCGCAGCTTCTGCTACATCGACGATCTGGTTGAAGGTCTTTACCTTCTACTGCAATCGGACGAGAATTACCCTGTCAACCTGGGAAACCCGCAGGAGATGTCGATTCTTGTACTCGCGGAAGAAATCAATCGCATCGTCGGCAACAAAGCCGGCATTCGAAGAGTTCCTGATGGGCGCGCTCCCTCCGATCCTCAGCAACGTCAGCCGGATATCACCCGTGCCAAGTCGATTCTGAACTGGGAGCCTAAAGTCGATCTTGAAACGGGCCTTAAGCTCACAATCGAGGATTTCGAGAAACGTCTATGAGGGGGGTCTCACCACGCACACGGCGTGAAATCAACCGCTTTTTAAAATTCTCTGTCGTTGGCATCATCGGTGCGGTTGTAGATTTTGGTTCTTTTAACTTGCTCGCCAATGTGCTTGGGGTCGGCAGTATTGTAGCCAGTGTTATTTCATTCTCGGCTGCCGTCACCAGCAACTTTATCTGGAATCGCTACTGGACTTACCCCGATTCGAGATCAAAGCCAGTCAGCCAACAGGTCCTCCAATTCACCTTGGTCAATCTAGTGGGCCTCGCCATACGCACTCCTATCTTTGCCTTCTCAGAAGCACCCATGATCCGTCTTTCAGAGAACATCATCCAATTTTCCCAATCGATCCTGCCGGAGAGTGTCACTTCTCTCGGATACCTCAATGCGATAGTACTTGGCCGCAATCTCGCTTTAGCCCTGGCCGTGATTGTCGTTCTGTTTTGGAACTTCTTTATTAACCGCATCTGGACATACTCCGACGCTGAATGAGCTCTATACACCCACAGCGTTGGATGGATTTTTCCCGGTGTGTATAATCAGTAGTGAAGATGGTTCCTTTTCCACCAGCTTATGAGGGGCACGCACGATCGCACATTCTATCTTCACCATCCATAAGCAATTGGTATGGAAAGTGCACATACTACGCAGGAGAAATTGATGACGACTGAAGCCAGTAAGAAACCCATACCCATTTATACGACACCGGGGGACTGGTCTGCTATGCTTATATTCCCCTACATATTCGACCCTATTGGTGAATGGATCGGATGGATGTCCCCCGACCGCAACGTATTCGATGTGGATGGCGTATTTGTTGGCTGGCTATCGGATGAGCCTCGGATTCTTAGAAGGCGCATCATCGAAGGAGATCTCATTCGGCGGGAAGTCCCACCTCACCCCGGCCGGATCCGACCACCCGCTACCGTCCCATTACCCCCGATGATGGCCGAACTTCCCTTTGAAATCATCGATGTGCTCGATGAAGAGCCTGAACGCCTTCACACAACGGACACCGGCGAATTCAAGGAAGATATGGATTGACCGGCCCATTGAAATCTCCTCTGGATTCAAAAACTGTTCAAACCTCACGGGTAACATTAAGCCAATTAATGCTGCCTAACCAGGCTAACGTTCGCGGTGATGTGCACGGCGGATGGATTATGAAGCTCGTCGATGAAGCCGGTGCTCTCTCAGCCATGCGCCATGCACAATGTCGTGTCGTCACTATCGCCATCGATCAGATGGCGTTTCATAAACCGATCCGCATCGGTGACCTGGTGATTCTGCATGCGGAGGTGACCTACGTAGGGAAGACATCCATTGAAACCAGAGTTCAGGTCCTCGCTGAAAATCCCATTACTGGAGAGAGGACCTTTACCAACACAGCCTACCTGGTTTACGTCGCTCTGGACGAGCAGGGACGTCCTACTCCAGTTCCCAAGCTTGTCGCCGAATCTGACACTGAAAAAAAGCGAATGTCTGAGGGAGAGAAACGGCAGATTTACCGACTTTCTCAACGGAAGAGCTCCGAGGAGCAGCAGTTTTGACAAGGAAGATTGAAACTCTCACCGACCTTCTGGCTCAAGCAGGCGCAAAACGATTCCTTGAGACTCCACCACCAGAAGATATGGGTCTTGCGGAACACCTTCCCTTCCCGTTTCTGGCTATTGTTGCCCAACAAGAGATGAAATTAGCGTTACTGTTGGCGCTAATCAATCCCAATATTGGTGGCGTGCTGCTTGTCGGTCCTCGTGGCACTGGAAAGACAACCGCGGTCAGGAGCCTATCAGACTTACTCCCAGAGGTCTCCAGGAGTCGTTGCCCGTACGGTTGCCTTCCTGAAGATGTCACTTCGGGCGGTATGGACGGGGTATGTGCGGATTGCGCTCGACGTTTTGCCGAGGGTGATCCACTCACCTACATGGATCGCGTTCGGTTAATAGAGCTCCCTCTAAACGCACGGCTTGAGGATGTTGTTGGCGGAATCGATGAACGTGCCGCTGTCCAAAAACGGCTGCGTCTAAACCGCGGAATTCTCGCTCGAGCGGATAACAATATCCTATATGTTGACGAAGTAAATTTGCTTGATGACGACATTGTTAACGCCGTTCTCGACGCTTCTGCGCAGGGAATTTACACACTCTATCGCGGAACACTCAGTGCCACCTACCGCGCCCGGTTTGTCTTAATTGGGTCGATGAATCCAGAAGAAGGTCGTCTACGTCCACAGATCCTCGATCGTTTCGGCTTACGCCTGGTTGTACGCGGTTTAGAAGATCCCGAACAACGCTTGGAGGCGTATCGCCGATCCATCGCTCATCGCAGCAATCCCCGTCAGGTGATCGCTGAATATGAAGAGGTCATAATGCAAGTCCGGGAGGAACTGCAATCTTCAAGGGCCGCTCTTCCAAATGTTGAACTAACAAATGAGGCGCAAGATTTCGGGCTTCATTTAATCGACGGCATGGGAATCCACTCGCTTCGAGCCGAGATTACACTCTTTGAAGCGGCTCGAGCTTACGCAGTGGCAGACGGGCGGGAAAAAGCTGAAGCAGATGATGTGGAGAAAATCGCCAAGATGGCACTGCGACTGCGCAGATCCGGCTTTATCGATGACTACCTTTCTTCTCAAATCGATGAGGAGAAAGAGATAAACCGCTTACTTACCAGGCACTCGAAAACCGGTCCATCGAAGGGAAAGAAAACAAAACAATCGAAGCCAAAATCAAAAAAAACCGTAATCTAATTATCCCGGGAATCAGATCGGGCCGGTAAAACCGGCCCGATTAAACAGCACTAGCAAATGAACTGGACCTACTTCATCTTCTCGTCGATATATGTTACTGCTTCCCCAACGGTGGTTATCTTCTGTGCATCTTCATCGGAGATTTCGCCCCCGAATTTCTCCTCAAAGGCCATGATTAACTCAACCAGGTCCAGAGAGTCAGCTTCGAGATCCTCACGAAATTTCGCCTCGGGTACGACCTTTTCAGCATCCACACCTAAGAGCTCGACAATGATAGTCCTGACATCCTCAATTGTTTCCGCCATAGTTCGCCTCCTTTTGTGTCTTAGTTGCAAGTTGCATTGTAATCGAAGCACCGATGTTGCTGCAAGTTGACATGTGCCTCTTACACTTGCTATGATGGCATTCTCACTGCATGGAACACCTGTCTATGAGTAAAGTTACGCCCACATCCAGCAGAAAATCAGACCACATCCGTATTAACCTTAATGAGGATGTTCAATCGAGTCTGAGAACGGGTCTTGAATGTTACCATTTTATCCACAACGCACTCCCTGAGATTGATCTTTCCGAGATCGATTTACAAACCACTTTCATGGCGAAGCGTTTAGACTCGCCCTTGTTGATCTCTTCGATGACCGGAGGGACGAAACAAGCCGATAAAATTAATAGTTCTCTTGCCGAGGCAGCGCAGGAGAAAGGGATAGCGATGGGAGCAGGCTCCCAACGCGCCATGATCGAAGAACCTGCTCTCGCAGCAGGGATGAATCTACGACAATATGCCCCCAACATTCTCCTCTTCGCGAATCTCGGTGCAGTTCAATTGAATTACGGGTACGGCATTTCTGAATGTGAGCGAGCTGTCGAGATGCTAGAGGCAGATGCCCTGATTTTGCACCTAAACCCGCTGCAGGAAGCCCTGCAGCCAGAGGGAGACACTCGTTACGCTGGGCTTCTGGAAAAGATCAGCGAGATATGTCAAAAGTTACCGGTGCCCGTCATCGTTAAAGAGGTTGGATGGGGACTTTCTAAAGAGGTTGCGATGCGATTGGTTGAAGCAGGCGTCACCGCGATCGATGTAGCCGGGGCTGGCGGAACCTCGTGGTCTCAAGTCGAGATGCATCGAGCAAAATCGCCCGAGAGGGCTGCAGTCGCCTCCGCTTTTATCGACTGGGGAATTCCTACTGCGGATGCGATCCTTGATGTTCGCGGAGCACTTCCAGCTATTCCATTAATCGCTTCAGGGGGGCTGAGAAGCGGGGTTGATGTCGCAAAGTGTCTTGCCCTTGGCGCCGACCTTGGCGGTATGGCCGGGCCGCTGCTCAAGGCAGCGACCAAATCCACCGAGGCAGTAATTGCGCATATTGATCAAATCGTAGCGCAAATTCGAGTAAGTATGTTCGCAACCGGAGCACAGGAGATCCAGGCCTTGCGTTCCGACAAGCTGTGGAAGGAGTCGAGAACGTGAATAGCAAGCCGGGCGTGTACATCGAGGCGATGCAAACCAAGATCGAAGCACAACTGAAGACTTCGCTCTCACACCTGGAATCTAAGAGTACGGCTCTCCTCGTTCAAATGATATGCCACCATCTTGGGTGGATTAAACCTGAAGCACGTCAGGGAAAACGTCTCCGACCTTTACTCACACTCCTTTGCTGCGATGCTGCTGGCGGCACCTGGCAATCCGCCCTCCCCGCTGCCGCGGCAATTGAGTGGATTCATAACTTCTCTCTCATACATGACGATATCGAAGATAGAAGCGAAACACGCAGAGGTCGTGAGACGGTGTGGAAACGTTGGGGCATCGCTCAAGCGACGAACACCGGAGATGCGTTATTCGCATTAGCCCACCTTCTCACACACGAATTGCATGAGCAAGGACACGACTCAGCGACCATCCTCTCGATCCAGAAACAACTTGATAGGGCTTGCCTGGATCTAACAATCGGCCAGCATCTCGATCTCAAATTCGAAGGGACTGACAGAGTAACTGAGGATGAATATGTAGAGATGATCGAAGGGAAAACGGCAGCGCTGATCGCTGCGAGTTGCGCAATTGGCGCTCTCACCGCCCAAAGCGAACCATCAAAGGTCGAACTTTTTCAGAAGTTCGGCCATGATCTGGGAATGTCATTTCAGATCTTTGATGATTTACTGGGGATTTGGGGTGCACCAGAGGTCACTGGAAAACCCAGCGGCGACGACTTGCGCGTCCGCAAGAAGACTTTACCAGTCATCTTCGCCATCAACCATTCGGACGATTTTCTGGAATTATGGGATTCAGATGGGTTCGACGATAATCGGGTAACGAGGATGATAACTTCTCTCAATCGATCCGGAGCGCGAGAGTACGCGGAGGAAGCCACCCGACGCTGGACAGACTCAGCGCTCGAGGCGCTCAGCTTAAGTGATCCAGCCGAACCGGCCGCGTCGGAGCTGGTACACCTTACGCAGAAGCTTCTGAGCCGAGAGTATTAAATCCCTGTAGAATCAGGCAAAACCTTACATGGTGCTTACAATTACACTGATTTTGCATTGATAACAATTGCGGCACATGTCTCTCATGCTATAATCCGAAACAAATAAATTATGCCAAGAACAACACGTCAGCTCGATGAAAACGTCCAAGGCGAGAGTGAAAGCCTAGACCGTTTACAGCCGGGCATTACACTTGAAGATCGATATCTTATCCTGGGCATGCTGGGCGCCGGCGGGATGAGTTCTGTGTACAAAGGGCGCGACCTTCATTTCCCTAACGTAACCAAGCTTGTCGCCATTAAAGAGATGGTGAACCTCATCGCCGATCAATCGATGCATGAAATGATCGTGAAAAATTTTGAGCGTGAGGCAGATCTTCTCGCGACCCTCTCCCACCCGGCAACTCCTGCAATCTACGACAACTTCTCACATAAGAAACGGTCCTATCTGGTTATGGAGTTTATCGACGGGGATGATCTTGAAGCGATTCTTGCTGAATCCACCGACTTCCTACCGGAGGAGAGAGTCATCGGTTGGGCGATTGAACTCTGCGATGTGCTCTCCTATTTACACAATATCCAGCCCGAACCGATCATCTTCCGAGATATTAAACCTTCAAACATAATGATCGATCACCACAACCACGTGCGCTTGATCGATTTTGGCATCGCCCGCAACTTTCAACCCGGCGAAAAAGGGACGATGATCGGCACCGAGGGGTACTCACCGCCAGAGCAATACCGCGGTGAGGCTTCTCCAGCCGGTGACGTCTACGCCCTCGGAGCAACACTGCACCACCTTCTCACAAAAAGAGATCCGCGCGTCGAAGCACCATTTTCATTCGCCGAGAGACCGGCTCGATCGATCAATCCCCTTATTTCGCCTGAAATAGAGGCCGTGATCTCTACCGCCCTCCAGTATGATCCCAAGGATCGCTACCCTTCCGCCATGATCATGAAGGAAGCCATGATCTCAGCAGCAAAGCGTACAGGATTGCTGAGCGCACCCAGTGTCGCTGCAGTGATCGCACAGAGCGATAAGATCGAGGAGATATGGTCCTTTAAATGCGAGGATGAGATTCGCGGCTCCCCATTGGTCTACGAGGATACAGTCTATGTAGGCTGTTATGACAACAACCTCTATGCCTTAGATAAACAAACGGGGGAATTCCAATGGAAATATGCCACAGAGGGCGGCATAACGGGAAAACCAGCAGCCGAGGATGGAGTCATTTTCATTGGCTCCGAGGATGGGCGTCTTTACGCGCTGACAGCAAATCGGGGCAGCCTGGTCTGGACGTATTACGCTGAAGGTCCAATCCGCTCCTCTCCCACCCTTTCCGAAGGGCATATTTTTATCGGTTCCGATGACAGACGGCTTCATGTTGTAAATCAGATGAATGGCCGCCGTGCATGGCGTGTGGAAGCGAACGACGCGATCTGGTCCACTCCATTTGTGCAGGATGAACTCGTTTATTTCGGTTGTGAGAGCGGCGATTTTTACTGCTATAACTTTAAAGGGGAGTTAAAGTGGAGGAAGAAGGCGAAGCGAGGCATCACCTCCTCCGCGATCATCGTTGATGACATTGTTTACTATGGATCGCGGGACTGGACCATGTATGCAATTGATTCGGAAAACGGCTGGCAGATTTGGCGATTTCGGATGCGGGGCGCAACGATTTCGTCCCCATCGTTCGCTGATGGCTTGCTTTGCATAGGCTGCGGGGACAATAATATTTATTGCGTCGACGCCAAGCACGCACGTGAGATTTGGCGCTATGAAACAGATCACCAGGTCACCGGCTCTCCGGTTGCACATGATGGATCAATCTATTGCGGATCAGTCGACGGCTCCGTATACTGCCTGGACCACAAGACAGGCCGGCTTCGCTGGCGATTTCATTCAGACGGACCAATCACAGGCACACCGATGATCGCAAATAACGTCCTTTACATCGGTTCAACGGATCACAAGATGTACGCTCTAATCGCGTAGGCAATCTACTAGAAACATCAATGAGACATCAATAAATGACCCCTTTGAAAACTTTCTTTTCCCGTATTTTTGGATCATCTCCGTCTCAGACTAAAACTGGCGCCCAGCTGGCGGGTGGCGAATCTGTGATGAGCCGCGCCTATAAATCCGCTCCCAACGATCGAATCATCGTCGGTGCAAGCCAGTCAACTGGTCTCGAGCGAAGTCATAATGAGGATGCACAGCTGGTCATCAAAGGAGATTCTGCCGGAGCTGAGCCGCTTCCTGAATTTGGCCTTTTCATGGTCGCTGACGGGATGGGCGGCCATCGATCCGGAGAAGTCGCCAGCAATATCTCCATCCGCTCTGTTGCTCGGAAATTAATGGAAGGGACCATCCTTCATATTCTCGATTTGGATAGCCCTAATGAAATGCTCCCCCTGCAAGAACTCCTTCATGATGCCTTGGAAGAAGCGAACTCCGCGGTTGTGGAGCAAGTTCCCGGCGGTGGAACGACAATGACCGCAGTGTTGCTGCTTGGATCACAAATGACTATCGGTCATGTTGGTGATAGCCGCGCCTACTCCATCAATAATGGTCAAATCGAGATACTGACCAGAGACCATTCATTGGTTGAACGGCTCAAGGAACTGGGTCAACTCACTGCTGAGGAAGCCGAATCGCATCCCCAACGCAATGTTCTGTATCGTGCTATCGGCCAGGGGGCTAATCTTGAAATTGATGTTTTCACAACCACCGCACCGAAGGGGGGACATCTGCTTATCTGCTCGGATGGCCTTTGGGGCGTGGTACCCGATCCTCAGATTAAGCATATCGTGAACGATGCACCCCATCCACAAATCGCCTGCGAGCAACTTGTCCAAGCCGCGAACCTCGCCGGTGGTCCTGATAACATCTCTGTTGTTATCGTTCGTTTTCCGTCTGATTAAGGAATTAGGTGTCAGTGGAAAAGGATTACTATACCCTCCTCAAAGTACCAAGAAACGCGACAGCGGAACAAATCCGACGCGCCTTCCGTGAAGCCGCCCTCCAACTCCACCCAGATAAAAACATCCGCGTTGGCGAGACGGAGCTCTTCTTAAGTGTAAGCAAGGCATATGAAACCCTCATCGACCCCGATCTACGCGCAGCGTATGATGAGGAATTGGCGGCTGCGGATGTTGCCTTCGCAGCGGCTTCACCATTCCACTTAAACATCCTCAATAGTCGGGATAACTTACTTGAGATCGACGAACCACAAGTTCACTACATCCTTCTTGATATCTTCCCCTCTGAAGATTTACCTGAGATCCGGCCACCCATTAACCTCAGCATCGTGATCGACCGTTCAACTTCGATGGAGGGTAAGCGAATGGATCAGGTACGGGCTGCGGTATTGGCAATCCTTCAAGATTTACAACCAGAGGACAACACATCGATCACCGCTTTCAGCGATCGCGCTGATGTTATTGTTTCACCGGATCAAGCCAAAGTCATAGCCACTGCCCGAGCCCGATTAAGCCTCCTACAGGCTGGCGGCGGCACAGAGATCGCCCAGGGCTTGACTACCGGCTTAGATGAGATCCACCAAACGTACTCAAAAGAGGGCATCAATCATCTTGTCCTGCTCACGGACGGGAGAACTTATGGAGATGAAGAGCTCTGTCTAGAGCTTGCGGATCAAGCCGCTACTGCAGGTATCAATATCAACTGCGTTGGCATCGGCTCTGATTGGAGCGATCGCCTACTAGACGAAATCGCAAGTCGAACAGGCGGACATGTTATCTTTTTAAACACCCCACGAGCTATAACAGATTTACTGCATTCAATTTACGACAGCTTGACTCAGATCGTAGCGAAGAATTTACAAATCGATGGGACGTTGGGCCAGCAGGTTGATTTGCGTTCGGCTTATCGTCTCCTTCCGGAACCAATGCCGCTCGGCGACAGCTTTCCAATGACACTCGGTCATCTCCCGAGGAATGGTTCCATTCGTCTTCTGCTCGAACTTATTGTCCATCCGCTTGCGGGCGCAAGCGAGCTCACGCTTGCTCACCTCAATCTCAGAGGGGATCTGGTTGGCGCAGATTCAGAGCCAAAGACACTCCCCTTAGATTTCAGTTTACCGGTCTCAAGCGAAGCCGACCCCAAACCACCGCCGCAGGAGATTAGTTCCGCGTTGAATATGCTCGCTTTGTACAAAATGCAGGAAAAAGCGCGCCATGAGGTTGAACTCGGTCAATCCTCACAAGCCGCAAGGAGATTGGAGAACCTCGCAACACAACTCCTCGCTGCAGGCGAACGCGAACTCGCAAAAGCTGCGCTTCATGAAGCCGTACAACTCTCTCGCTCCAAGCGCTTCTCAACAGAAGGAGAAAAGACATTAAAATACGGTACCCGGGCTTTGCTCTTACTTCCACCTACGAGTGAGTCATGATCGAATGCCCATCGTGTAAACATCATGAATTCGTCGGCACCTTGTTCTGCAGCGAGTGCGGTACTCGATTGGTCCACGCTTCCCCAATCCCAACGATGTCAATATCGCCCGATAAAATCAACAAGGAAGCAGATGCGACCAAACCATCTCCTCCTGCAGGTCCCGACCTCTCAACCGGATCGCTGTTGGGAATACGCGTTGTTTCCTCAGGAGATATCATCTCCCTGCTCGGGCGGGACAATTTCACATTGGGACGATCGATTGAAGGCCAGGCTGTAATTCCAGATGTCGACCTGGCAAAATACGACGCCTTTGATCAAGGTCTTTCCAGAATGCACGCCGAACTGAGGATTGAGAAAGATGGAGTATTCGTGATAGATCTAGATAGTGCGAATGGGACAATCTTAAACGGTAAACGCCTCAAAGGCCAAGAGGCTTCGCTTATTAATCATGGTGATATCATCCAACTGGGTCGCTTAAGACTGCAGATTATCTCGCAGCAGATAAAAAGGTCAGGGTAGCCTATGTCTTATACAATTCTGCTCCATATATCAGGTGAGGAATCCGTTCTTGGTGAGATCGATGATTTGCCAGGATCGCAAGACACGTCGATTACGGTAAATAATCCCCGGCGCAAGGATGACAAGGATTTGTCCTTCTTACACGAGACGGTCACTAGCGTCGTCTGGCCAATGCATCGAGTCTTTTTCCTAGAGATCCTACCCACCAAAGAAGACGAGGACCTCATCGGTTTCGTCCGGGAATAAAATGACAGAATCCTCACCTCGCCGGCGCAAGATTCTTGTTGTCGACGATGAACCGCGAATGATTCACTTCATCCGTTTGAATCTTGAGCATGATGGCTTCGAAGTTTACGAAGCTACTTCGGGGACTCAGGCGCTAGACCAGATGCGAGATCGATTGCCAGATCTAGTCCTGCTAGATGTTATGATGCCAGATCTTGACGGCTTCGAAACACTGCGCCTGATTCGGGACATATCCACAGTGCCTGTAATTATGCTCACCGCTAAGGGTGAGGAGGAAGATCGGGTACGAGGTTTGGAGCTTGGCGCCGATGACTACATAACCAAGCCTTTTAGCCCGCGTGAATTGGTAAGTCGTGTGCGAGCCGTATTGCGCCGCACCGAAATGGCCGGACAACCTGTTCACGATGTTATTCAGGTAGATAACCGATTCAAGATCGACTTCGACCGACGTGAGATATGGGTAGATGATGAACTTGTTAAGCTCCGTCCGACCGAATTCCGCCTTCTATACCACCTTGTCCAGAATGCAGGATGGGTTGTCCCCCATGATCAGCTGCTTGCCAAAGTCTGGGGATATGAATACCGTGACGAAACACATTACCTGCGACTTTATATAAATTATTTACGCCAGAAACTCGAGGAAGATCCATCAAACCCAAAATACATCATCACCGAACGTGGAGTAGGCTACCGATTTGTCGATTACAAGCGCGACCTGGTAGATCCCGCAAATGCCTGAACCCACCCCTTTATTTTCTGGATCAGCCATTGTTTCTACAATTAATAAAATCGAAGTAAGAACCCGGGGAAGACGGATCTCCCTATTGTATTCACCTGGGTAAGCAGCAAGGCTCTCCTTGTCCAACAAAGCCTCCTCGATTAGAATCTGGATAATAATTAGCTGAATTTGAAAGGAAGACAATTGGCTCGTCAACGTATACTCCTTGTAGACGATCACGAAGTTGTCCGGGTAGGTTTGAAAGCGCTGCTTGAGAAGCATCCAGGCTTCGAAGTGGTCGCCGAAGCGGTTGGACCTCGTGATGCAATCGAGAAAACAAAATCCTATAAACCGGATGTCGTCGTGATGGATATTCGCCTAAAGGGCGGCTCTGGTATCGAAGCCTGTCAGGACATCACAGATAACCACCCTGATACAAAGGTCATTATGCTCACATCCTACGCCGAGGACGAGATGCTCTTCTCAGCTATCCGCGCAGGGGCTGCAGGCTATGTCTTAAAGCAGATTGGCGGGGACGATCTTGTTCGAGCGATCGAGGCGATTGGGCGAGGTGAAGCTTTGCTCGATCCCGCCGTTACTCAGAGAGTGTTCCAGGAAGTCCGCAAAGCAGCTCGCGAGGAGGAAGCCTCGGCTTTCGCGGAGCTCACCCAACAAGAGATGCACGTATTGCAGCTTGTTTCTGAAGGGCGGACAAACCGTCAGATTGCCGAGATGCTCTTTCTTGGAGAGGGAACCGTTCGCAATTACGTCAGCAGCATTCTTTCAAAATTAAATGTTCGCAACCGAGCAGAAGCAGCTGCCTATGCCGTCGAGCATAATTTGAAAGACTACCTCTAACACGTCTTCCCTTTTTCCTTTTGATTTATCCCCTCTAAAATTTATGGATGACCCCGCGGTTAAAAACACCCCACTCCACCCTGAGCTGAACCTCCAGGCTCATTACTTTTCAAGGTTGGCTCTCATTTCGGCAGCGTGAGGCCTCAAGAGCATCATCCTTTTGACTTCTCGTGGAGTTTATCCTGCGAAGTCCCCCGTTTTTTGGGGGGCGAAGTCCCCCGTTCCGCTCTGCGCCCCTCGCGGAGCATCCAGTAGGGGCGAAGCGAAGCGGAGAGGGGTTTGGGGGGCGAAGTCCCCGACCGAAGGGA
>DAOWMX010000224.1 GCA_030642885.1 Anaerolineales bacterium
GCGCGTATCGCCGCTTCGGCGAAAGCAACGTTGCCTTTAAGCAATTCCTTTGCCACGTTTTCGTCCCTCCTCTAAGGCGCAGTTGATTTAATTTTATCCGCCGGAACCCAGCGAAAGACAGTTATCGCCGCGTCCGGGCAGACGATCGAGCAAATCGCGCAACCTGTACATTCATTCTCAGGGTCGACCAGTTCCGCCGGGTGATAACCCTGCGAAGTAAAACGGTCGGCCGCCATCTTGATCACACCTGGCGGGCAAACCGATACACACAGCTCGCACCCCTTACAGAGGTCCTCGTCGATGACGATATGTCCTTTTGCCATTCCTACCCTCCGGGTAATAATCCGCACATAACTTACATCCAGCGGGAACCTATCTCCAGTGCTGACCGTCACCGCCAGATAGAACAAATATCCCATTCTGGAGTATTACTGTCCAGTTCGCACAACCGATGTCGGGAGGCGTTTTTCAATGTCCCAAAAACCTAACCCAATAATCTGCTCTATCGACCTCAAACGCACCCGGCGCAGGTTCTCTTAATAACTTATCCGGTAACTACTCAGGTCCCTCACCGCGTTGTCATTCTGAGGAGTCCTTCGACAGGCTCAGGATAAACTCTGCGACGAATAATCTCGCCCTACGACAGTTAGGTCTAACCGAGATTCTTCTCTCCATGCGGTCGCACAGAATGACATGACAAAGTAGTCTTCTTATCCGTTGGTGCTCCTCGGGCAAACATGAACTATGTAGCAGGACACTAATTATTCAATAGGCGGATTAAAGTAGTTATAAGCCGCGCGCGAGAGATTGGCAATGAGCTTAGACGTAGGTTCCCAAACCATCTCGGTTTCATTCCAGAGGAATATCGTGATCACGTAATCGCCCCCGGGGCTGAACACGATGCCGGCGTCACCGATCATATCCAGTGGTGAGCTTCGCCAACCATGTTTATGGGCGACACGGGTCCCTTCCGGCAGCCCTGCTTTGATCAGTGTTCCCAGGATATTTTCAGAGAGCAGATCCAGCATCCGGCGGCACTCCTGCGGAGTAATCTCCTCCGGAAAAACCGCCTGAAGCGTCCCGCCGCCCTCCGCACAGGTATAGATATCCCCGAGGAGTAAACTCATATCCGATGCCGTTGTCTGGGTGTAGGAATCCGGATTGGTGTTGATATCCACCCTTTGATTGGCGGGTGTTCTATAGATCTGTAACTGGGGAGCGCCAAGGTAATAATAGCCGGCGATGAAAGTGTTTTCGATTCCCAACTCCTGCATTGTTTCAGTGACGAGGATCGGACCGGCGGCATCGTATGTCTCTATATGCTGCATGATCCAATCGGAGGGGTCATTTCCTGATTCGGTAATCATCTCGACAAGCCAGCGATCGACCTCCGCGTCTAACGGCTCATCCTCATAGCGGTACAAAGCCGTCATGATGCTTATCTTGATGATCGACGCCGCCGAAAAGGCGACATCGGGCTCAACCTCGAGATCATCTCCATTGAGTGTCGCGAAGTGGAAATTCTCGCCTGTGCTCAGATCGGTCAAATATATTACGACCAATCCATCAAAGTCGCTAACCTCAATATTTTGTCTGAGCAGTATTTCAAGCGTATCCAGTGTAGGTCGAGGAACGACATTGCCCACAACTGGTAGATTAACACTGCGGTTTATGGGTGAGTGTAAAACTGCAGTGATGAGTTCTTCTGAGCGTGTTTGATCCAACAAGCGGCCTGGTGTTCCCGATGTAAAAAAGGGAGTTCCAGGTCTGGGTTCAGCGGGAATAGGAGGCTCATCATAACGCGCGGCGATGTCTAGAAGATACTCTTCCAGCTGAGTAACAGAGTATTCTGCCTTGAGCGGTACGCTCTGCGGCTCACCAGTGCGATGCCACAGGAAATCCCAAAAACCAGCCCAGAAAGGTGTGCCTGTTCGTTCAAGCTCAGCTGCAGCCAACATTACGTCCGTATCAGGGCGGAAACCAACATTCGCAGGGTTGAGCAGGATCAGGTTTTCATCGTAAAACAGCTCGATGGGGGAGCTATATACTTGCAGGATACGTTCGTGCGCTTCCGATTGATTGAGCCCCCCAACAGGAATTCCCGCGATCGTTAACTCCAGGGGCAACTGAGATCTATGCCGGCTATAGGCGACAAGTTGGTAGAAAAAAAGCGCGACAGATGTTAAAAGCAACGCAATTGAAACCCAGCGCTGCAAATTGAATCCGTTCCGCTTCATCAAACCTCCAAGCGCAGGAGTATATCATACACAGCAGGGCTGAAGAATAAGAACTCGATGAGATTGTCTCGAACTACAGCTAATATATTGACTATACGAATAGGCGTAAAATCCCCGGGAGCACGTTCGCAAAGCCATGTGCGCCCCATCCCGCCCAGATTGAATCCCAGCGCTCAACGAGCCACCCGGCGATAACGCCAAAACCAAAGATGCTGATGAGCGGGAGCCATCCCTGCTGCCAATGAACAGGTTGAAAAGTAAAAAGAACCGCTTGTAGAAAGATCCCCATTGCCGGACCCAAGTTGGCGTTCAGTGTTTTTCCAATGTACCCTCGAAAAAAGGTCTCCTCGACAAATGGCACCCAAATCAACCCGAAAAAGATCAGGTTGATCCCCTCCGTGGGAACACTTCCGGCATAGATTATGCGGTAATTAAAGAACATACTCAACCCGCGCCAGATAGCCCCAGCGAGAACACCCCAGGCGAAATTCAACCCGGCTCGATCTCTGCGGTATGCAAATACGGTTGGGGATTGTCGGAGCACGAGCAATGTGACCCAGGGTATGACAAAAAGCATGATCGACGGAGCCATGCTCCAGAGCGGATCGGAGGGCCAGGTCCCCGTCACCGCCATGACGTTCATCACGACGATGAGTGCCACCCCTGGCGCGATCGCCTTCAAGGGTAGATAGCTGCTGCGCGCTGTGGCTGGGGGAAACAATGTTTTCATTCTACGATTAAGTACAACGATAGCAGATTTTCGCGTTTGTTACAGCCCAAGTCGATAATAAATCGCGGGCGCCAACCCGTGGGTCGGCCCATTCACGGTCCGTTTCCAAGACCTGTAGGGGCACGGCAGTGCCGTTGCCTTCCTCTTGGCGAATTGAAATTCGGGCGCACACATGGGTGCGCCCCTACCCCCCCCCTTAACGGCAACCCATGAGCCGGCCCACTTTCAATCTGCGGTCATAGCCCGTAGAGACGTAGCATGCTACGTCTCTACAATGATGTTGAAAAGATCAAATTTTTTCGAAGACCAGCATAGCAGCCCGCCAACCTCCCGCAGGATAGAAAAACCTGCGGGAGGTTTATAACGCATCCAAATGCTGACGCTTTTTCAGCTTAAAGTTTCCAATTGCTGCTTGATTTTTTCAGCCGTCTCCTCAAAGGAACGCAATTTCGCACGCTCTCTTTCGACGACATCCTCAGGAGCGCGCTCGGCGAACGGGCCTGCGAGCAGCTTCTCTATACGCCCCTGCTGAGATACGGCGTCCGCGAGCTGCTCCTGCAGTCGCTGCTTCTCCAAGTCAAGATCGAGCATACCCTCAAGCGGAAGATAAATTTCGACCCCATGAATCACCAGCGCTAGCGCATTCTCCGGCCGTTCACCTAAAGCGGCCTCGATGTGAAGCTGTTCTGAATCAATGCCGGCAAGCGCGGCGATTGCAGCACTCGAATTCGCAAGATATTCCGCAGCCTTTCCAGCCTGGATTACGGCCGGTATCCGCCGCCGCAGTTCAACCCCCTTCTCGAGACGAGCATTACGGATGGCCTTCACAATATCCATAACAACCTGGAAACTCTCAACATCTTCGGTTTGCTGCGCCGCTCCTTCATCGGGCGTCGGCCAGCTGGCGACAATCAGAGCCTCTTCCCAGCCACCTGCCGGTTGATAACCTGCGTTGTTCTCCACACAGGTACGTTTCAGATGTCCCCAGAGCTCTTCCGTGACAAAAGGCATGAATGGATGCAGCATGCGCAGGCACGCATCGTAAACCTGGGCCATGATCTTCGTCGTCTGCCCGGCTGCACCCTCCTCACCATCAAGCTGAAGCTTAGCGATCTCAAGGTACCAATCTGCGAACTCGCCCCAGAAGAATTCATAGAGCTGACGCCCTGCTTCACCGTACTGATACGCTGCGAAAAGCC
>DAOWMX010000140.1 GCA_030642885.1 Anaerolineales bacterium
CCGCAGGCCAATACGGTGAGGGCTGGGGCATCGTCTCCGGCGAGACCACCGTTTGCCAGTTCTGGAACATCATCCAGGTGTCGAAATAACCGCTAAAGGAGAATAACTATGATGAAGAAACTCGTCTTATTAATGGGATTGCTGCTGATGGCCAGTCTTTTGGCAGCTTGCGGCAGTTCCGGCTTGCCCAAGGATGCTCTCGACGTTAGCTGGGAGTGGTCTCAACTGACCGAAACCCTTCCGGCCAGTCAATCTGTTGTCCCCGATCCGGAGAATTACACGCTGGTTTTCTCAGCAGATGGGATCTTCGCCTTAAAGGCGGATTGTAATCTGGCGAGTGGGGAGTACGAGGTTGATGGAGATAGTTTATCCCTGATTTTGGGCCCCTCCACATTGGCTTTCTGTGGCGAGGATTCACTGGACACCCTTTATCTTCAACTGCTCGGCATCGTTACCAGCTACGAATTGGTGGATGGTAACCTGATCCTGTATCTCGGTGAAGACGCAGGGAAGATGATGTTTGTAGACGGTGGTGCTGCCGGAGGCAACTGACCACCTCCTGCAAAGGTAGCTCCAGTGTCTGCTCCCTTATTTGCTGAACCAGTGTGAGTATTGGGCGATCCGACCCGGGAGAACTTATCGAGCCCGAGAACGAAACAGAACTCCGTTCGCATAGGTAGCAATAGCAATAAATAAGACGGCAAACCGCAAGCGAACAGCTTGGATAACTGGGGGTGCGGGCAAAACCCGCATCCCCACCCCATAAGTTCCTCACTCCTCTCCTCGAGGGTGGTAAACTTCAGTGTGCTTATGTAATAACTATCAGGCAAATCAACAACGCTGGGAAGCAGCAATTTCAACCAGCTCGTTTCTCAGTGTGACCAGTCTGGTATCGATCACGATGTGTGTATTGAGCCTGATCGATGATATTGACTTGATCGTGTCTTCGTTTCATTATGCGCAGCGTGAAGAAAGATGGATTGATCCTGTCTTGTAATGATAGATGTGATTAGGGTCAGAAGTAATTCTGGAAAGAAGAGGAGGATGTAAATGGGTAAAAAGCTATTAGCGCTCACATTCGAGGAACTGAATGAAAATAGCGCCGCAAGGGAATCCGTTCACGGAAGCTGGGCGCGAGAAACCGGCACACTCCCAATCGGTGATGATCCAGAGCGAGCTGCCTCGATTTTGAAAGACATCGAAAAGAAGGCGAAAGAAACAGGGGTTGAGCTGGAAGACGCCGTCGTTGTCTACAAGACAAAATCTGGCGAGGTCAAAATTAAGCAAACAAAAGATATAACAATCGGCAAGGGGGCTGGTCGGGGCGCCTTCTGGGGCTTGCTCATCGGTCTCCTATTCGGTGGACCGCTTGGCGGGGTACTCGGGGGATTGGGCATTGGCGCTATCTACGGTCGTCTCGTTGATCATGGGGTCGATGATAAATTCATTCAAGATGTCGGTGGCGCTTTGAAACTATCAACATCTGCTCTTCTGATACTGATACGGGAAGAAGATTATGATGATGCCTTAGCCTACTTGAAGACCTTCGATACCAAGATCTATGAAACAGAACTCGGCGAAGAAACAGAGGAAGCAGTGGTCAAGGCGGCAGAAAACCGGGATGTTGCCGCGGCGGTTGAGGCTGAATTTGGCGCTGAGTAGGATGGATACTCTATCGTTGATGGCAAGCGACATGCGTATTCGTTATTCAGGACGTTGTCCTGCTTGGCATTTCGTTTGGCTAACTTGGAAATATTGTTAATCTCGAAATAAATGGAGGTTGATATGGATGAGAAAGATCGAGAAGAAGGAATGTTGGGAGAGGAAGAGACGGCAGGACCCGCTGCTGAGGGGGCGTACCAAGACGGTGAGACGATGGATCCCGTCGAGGATGATCTCCAGGATGTAGACGCAAGCGAGGAAAAACAGGATCGTAGCCCCTGGCTTCTCGCTGGATTGGGGGGCCTTATGGTGATCCTGATCTTCGCCATTCTTGCGGCCTTGGGCGTCTTCGAGAAAGAGCAGCCCGTCGTCGAAGATCCAGACATGTGGATCAGTATCACCGAGCCCGTACAGGGCGCTGTTCTCGGCGTCCCTGATGCTGTTGTCGTGAAGGGGCAGGGGCGTGGGTTGTTTGAAAACAACGTTGTCGTGCAAGCTATGGATTCTGAAGGGAACGTACTCTCAGAGCAGGCGACGGTTCTGGATGCAGCGGAGCCCGGCGGGATGGGAAACTGGTCGGTCGAGATCGTCATTCCAGTTAAGCCCGGGTCGGAAGGGCTGATCTTCGCTTTCTCGAACTCGCCGGAGGACGGCAGTATCACGGCCTCGGCGAGTGTAGAAGTAACCTACGGTGCAGAAGCAGAGACTGAGTCAAAGATCGAGATCACGGAGCCGAAGGAGAGCCAGGTCCTCGACATCTCCGCACCTGTCACAGTCCGAGGCACGGGCCAAGGGTTATTTGAAGGTAACGTCGTCGTGGAAGCGGTCGATGGGGCTGGCAACGTGCTCGCTCAGGAAGCCGCGGTATTGAGCAGTGACGAACCAGGAGGCGCAGGTGAGTGGTCAGTGGACCTCGATGTTCAATCTGATGCCGTTATCAACGGGACAATCCGCGCTTTTTCACCCTCGCCAGAAGATGGAAGCATCATGGCTGAATCGACCGTCGCCGTAACATTCGGCGAGGAAGAGGACATACCTCAACCGGATACGAGCCTGAAACTCGAAGACGCCCTGTGGGCGCTGGCTACGCTGCATGGAAACAACGTCATCTCCGGCACTGAGATCAGAGCCGAGTTCAAAGACGGGCAAATTGCGGGATCCGCAGGATGCAATGAATACTTTGCCTCCTACGAGCGCACGGAGGAGAGTATCTCCTTCGGAGATGCCGGTTCCACGCGGATGATGTGCAATGAGCCCGAAGGGGTCATGGACCAGGAGGGGCAATACCTGGCATCCTTGGCGACGGTTGAATCATTCCGATATGCGCAGGGTGGCTTAGAAATGATGGATGCCTCCTCGACTGTCGTTCTGTTCTATCGACCTATCGTCGCCGGGACGGTGGCCTACCAGCAAATGATCGAGCTCCCGCCGGATGCGGTACTCACAGTACAGGTCCGAGATGTTTCGAAAGCCGATGCACCGGCAACGGTTATTGGAGAAACAATCGTCACAGAATTCGACGAAATTCCAATCCCGTTTGCAGTGAGCTACGATCCCGAGGTCATCGATACGCGTTATACCTATGCCTTGCACGTGCAAATCAAGGACGGAGCGGGGAACCTGCTGTTCACCAACACAACGAGTTATTCCGTGATCACTCAGGGGAACCCATCCGAAGTTGAGGTGATGGTCGAACCTGTGTAGGAAAGAAAACTGAATGGAGGGGATTGAGATTCGGAGATCCTCGTGATCTCCGAATCTTTATTTAGCGCTGTGAAGGCTGAACAAATGGTTTGTCATTGAATAGGTTAAAATATTGTTCAATGAATCAACGAGTTAGGAGAAGCCCCATGAAACCTATGTATCAACGTGTAACAGGCATCGCCTTGATGACTGCAGGCGTTATGGGCATACTATTGGTCATCGCTGGGATCATCTTCATGGTCCGCGTTGGACCGCGCCTCGAGGCGTCTGCGGCAGAATCATTGGAGTTGGTCGACCGGACGTTGTTGACGACTGAGGAAGGGTTGGTCTTGGCCGAAGACTCGCTAGCGCAAGTCGTCGAAACGGTCGAGTCCCTGGAAGCGACAGTGGCAAGCTTGGGTCAAACTATCAATGGGACGGTCCCACTTATTGACAGTGTGGCCGACTTGCTGGGTGAACGGTTGACCGAAACGATCAAAGCCACACAAGATACCCTGTTATCTGTAGCAAAGAGTGCGAAGCTCGTGGACAATGTTCTGAGCATAGTAACCGCCATCCCGTTCATAGGAACTGATCGCTATCAGCCTGAGGTGCCCCTGCACGTAGGTCTTGAAAATGTAGCCACTAGCCTTGACGAGATCCCCGATTCTCTTGGAGCAGCGCAAGAAGATATGACTT
Organism: Anaerolineales bacterium; assembly: GCA_030642885.1. Classification (GTDB taxonomy): domain Bacteria; phylum Chloroflexota; class Anaerolineae; order Anaerolineales; family E44-bin32; genus E44-bin32. The sequence goes on from DAOWMX010000140.1 coordinate 4,045, forward strand.
CCTCTAGCGGAAACTTGGATGAGATGCATAGCGAAGTCACGGCCATGGCGGATAATATCGGCCAGATTGCGGCGAGCCTTGAGAGTGCGCAGTTGGTCCTGACCGAGTATCGGGACATTGTCACGGACCTACAGGAGCAAGTTTCCTCGCTACGCCAGGGTCTACCTGTATGGTTGCGATGGCTCGGGATTGTCTTTTCATTCTTCCTTGTGTGGTTGGGCATCGCCCAGATTGGCCCGATGATGCAAGGATGGGATATGATTCAGCGCAGCCGGGTTGTAGATGAAGAAACAAGCAAATGAGAGATACATGGGTGTGTAATTTGGGCATGCATTCAACGTAATTCTATTCGTTATACAAGCGCTCAACCCCAGCCCATGATGAAGGGATAGATTTGCTCGATCGCTGAGCATGTTCAGGAAGTCGACTATAATTCGATCAAGGTTGCCCAATATCGCATCTGATCCGGAGATGGTCCTGCTGTATGAGACTGAACGCTTGGGGATTGTTATCGCCACGAAGTGAACGACGTCGGGTTCTCCATTACCACCCTGATCCGCTAGCCAGCGGATCACATCGCTCTGATTGGCGTTGTCAACCACCTGGATTACCTGGCGCTGGTCTCAATAAGGGCCTGCTGGAGGATTTAGCTGATGACGATATCTTATTTACTGGTGGCACTACTCCCACTAGCAGTCGCCGCCGCCTTGCAGCCGTTGCAGGTCTTCGCGATGATTTCTCTGATGAAAGGCCGGCGCGGCGTAGCCAACGGGCTGGCCTACATCAGCGGTATGACCGCTTTTCGACTGGCCTTGGGCGCACTATTCTGGGTATTTCTCAGCGGCGTGGAAGAAGCGATCGAGTCAGGGGGCGGTAAATTCGGCCTCATTGTCGGCACCGTCCTGGTCGTGCTGGGCATTGCGCTGCTGTTCTATGGGCTGCGGTACGGCTTCTCAGCCAACGAAGGGGAGGAAACGACCCCCACCTGGCTTAAAAATTTGGGGGACGCGTCGCCTGCGAAGGCGGGGATGATTGGCGTCGCCATGCTGGCGCTGGATCCCAAGGACTGGCTGGTGGATCTGGCAGCCGTCGACATGGTTGCGGCGGCCGATCTGGGCGGCTTGGCCAGTGTCGTCGCTTATCTATGGTACGCTCTGCTATCGATGACGCCGGTCTTTATTCCGTTGATCATGGTACTGGCAGCGCCGCAAAAAGGCACGGAGAGTCTCGATTCGTTGAACGCCTGGCTGGAACGGCACGCACGGATCATCGTCATCGCTGTTGCGATTCTGTTGGGCGGCTATTTCCTGTATTCCGGCCTGGAGATGCTAGGCGTGTTTTCGTGAGCTTGTGGAATTACTGCCAAAGCGTGTTTCTGTAAATCTGCTTAGGGCGGGAGTCTTAAATTTCGAAGGGATAGTATCGCAAGATGGCACAGAACGCTTCCTCAATTGGCCAGGTAAGCGACGTCATTCTTTCGTTGACAAGCCATCTGGGTTGTCGTAATGTCATCGCGAGCATTCGGATCGTACATTTCTCAAACCTGAGGGAGGGGTAAACAATGAAATTTGTCATTCGGTGGGTTATCACAGCTGTGGCGCTCGTTGCCGCAGTATGGCTTATTCCAGGCATTCGCATCGAAAGCCAAAATGCATGGATTGCAGTAGGCCTTATGGCGGTAATCCTGGGATTTGTGAATGCCATCATCCGCCCGGTGCTGATGTTCCTTTCTTGTGGTTGCATCATCCTGACGATGGGACTGTTCATGATTGTGGTCAATGGACTGGCTCTCTGGGCGGCCTCCTGGATTTCTGTTAATGTATTTAACGTAGGCTTCTACGTAGATGGCCTTTGGCCGGCTATTCTTGGCTCTATCGTCGTCAGTATCGTGTCTTTCCTGCTGTCGCTGCTTCTTCCGGATAACATACAGGATTAAACAGAATACGCCCTGGGGTTGAGGGCAGGGGCAGGATGGGTATGAACTAGGGGGCGTGCGGACGCCTACTCTCTTGGTCGACCCGAATTATGCCAAGAATTCCCGCCAGGAGTGCGGGGCTATGGCTGATAACTTCTCGTCACTGGAAGGTTCTAAGGAGAATTTGA
>DAOWMX010000081.1 GCA_030642885.1 Anaerolineales bacterium
AATCTTCTGACGTTTCCTCTATTTAACTGGCTATTTTCCCTGTTCACCTTAACCCGCCCTCAATAAATTGACGGGCTCATAGCAGAACCCCTTCGGGCTGACACTGAGGGTGCATCGCACCCTTTCGCTTTTAGCCCAGAGGTTCAGCTCCGGGCGTACCCACGATTTGTCATTTCATAGCCGTACACCAGAAAAAAACTCGCCCATCATATGAATGGGCGAGCGGTCGTCCTCAACCTTGTGGTTATCTTGCTTTATTCTCCATAGACCGGGCAGGATCCACCGCTGCGAGAATGCAAGTTGATCGACTCCGCCAGCTCGATGGCGTGCGAGATCTCCTCCGGTGTGGCTTCACCATCAACCAGGATGGCTAAGATCTCGCGAAGAACTTCCGCGTATTGCATATCGTGTTTCCCATCCGCATCACGGATGACATCACCCCACTCCACCGAACCGTTCGTGAAGTTAAGCCAGGCCGTCAGAAGCTGCGCCCGGGCGCGCGCGTTTTGATCCATGTCATTGAGGATAAAGTCCTCCAGCGCGCTCACCTCCTCAGGCCGTAATTCGCCGAAGGATGAGGTCACGAATGCACTCAGGAGGCTCAAATGAGCGCGCAGTTCGCCCTTGTACTCTGCATTGTTTTCATTCTTGAAGTACTGGATCCAATAGCCCAGCGAGGTACGGCATCTCTCCTTTCCACGCACGAGCACCTGGAAATACATCGAGACTTTGCCGCCATCATCGTCGTAGACGTCTACCTTCACGTTGCGCACACCCGGTTTGTCGAAGATAACGGAAGCAGTGTGTGTTACATGGAATGGGTAGGTTCCCCATGGGCTGGGGAAGGGGTCGGCTTCATCACCATCGTTGAAATAGGTCACCTCGTCGCCGAAGCTCCAACGGATCTTGATGTCATCCGAGCCCGGGTCCTCCACGTGGATCGTAAAGGTAGTCTGCTCACCAGTAGTGGCTGTAAACCACTTGCCAATCTTGCCGGCGGGTTCACCACCACGATCGTGGCTCGAGTTAGTTTGATCGCTGTAGGCCGTGAGGTCGTGCACCAGATCGCTCTCCAGCCGAGGTGACAGGTTCTTCACCGTAACTTTCAGGTCTGCCGTTCCGGTAACACCGCTGTCGTCGATGACCCTGACCGTCACTGTGTAGCTGCCATCATCACCATAGGTCCAGCGCAGCTTGAATGTCTCATCGGAGCGTAAGGTGAGTTCGTGTGTGCCGGTGCCGTCGCCATATTCGACGCTCGCCGTCCAGCGCTCGGAATCAGGATCCTTGAAGGAACCCGTCAGTGCAATCGTTCCACCCTCCTTAACCCAGATCTCCTGTTTCAAGCTGATAATAGGTGGTGAGCTTTCGCCGGGTGGCTCCTCAGAAGCCGTAGGCTCGGCCGTCGGTGTATCCGTAGGCTCGGCTGTCGGAGTATCGGTTGGCTCAGCCGTCGGGTCGGGAGTCGGTTCGGGAGTTGCGGGTGTTGGCTTCTCATCACAGAAGGAGAGCGCGGCCACCGCACCACTGCTCTGCAGGTGGATTTCGAGCCTGGCTACGTTATTCAGGTTGATGGGAAGAATCTGGACGCTGTTGTTGCCAAACGGCGGCATCCGGAAAATGCCAAGTTTATTGCCACCCTGATCATAAGCGACGATCTTTCCTGTCGTTTCATTGTCATCGATATCCAAGAGTTGTACTTCATGGACCTTGGCGGGTTTCTCGAAAGTGAAGATGAATGTGCCACCGGCATAATGATCATCGGGGTCATCCTGATCCCTATCTTCAGAGATGATGAGGATATTCCCGAGCGGCCATCGATTTTCGCCCGGTTGACCCTCTTGCCCACCAGCTCCTCGCCCAGGACCACCAAAGTCCTCATTCGGTGAACCCAGATCCCAATCATACCCAGTAGGTTGCGCACTATTAAAGATCATCGCTGGATGACTGGTGGGATTATCTGTCGTGATATGAATTCCAAACAAAGCCCATTCGTCGTTGATGATCTGCCCTCGTGATAGCTTATTGCCTGACGCATCCTTTTCGAAATCCAAAATCCATGAGCAAGAATCAGGGGGTTCGGTTGGATCAGGCGTCGGTGTATCCGTAGGCTCGGCCGTTGGTGTATCCGTAGGTTCAGCCGTCGGTGTATCGGTTGGCTCAGCCGTCGGTGTATCCGTAGGTTCAGCCGTCGGTGTATCGGTCGGTTCAGCCGTCGGTGTATCGGTCGGTTCAGCCGTCGGTGTATCGGTTGGTTCAACCGTTGGTGTGTCCGTAGGTTCAGCCGTCGGCGTGTCCGTAGGTTCAACCGTCGGCGTTTCCGTCGGCTCGGTTGTCGGTGTTTCTGTTGGCTCGAGCATTGGCGGCTCGCCGTGCGCGAAGACATCACCTGCGTCATTATTATCGACAAGCACCAGGTCTAAGTTGTTGGCTTCGGAATAGAAGGCGATTGCCGCCCCATCGGCGCTAATGACGGGTGAATAATTGTTACCGTTCGACTCGCCGGCTGCGCTATCGACGGAAACCCGTGTCGTTGTGCCCTGCACATCACGGACGAAGATATCTCTAATACCGTTGGTGTCATTCGGAACGAGGTTGGCAGCAGAAGAGCGGAAGACGACGAAGCGGCCGTCGGCGCTGATCGCCGGCTCGTTGCTGGAGCCACCCGCCTGCTCGCCGGTGGTGGAAAGGTTCACCCGCTGCAACGTACCGTTCAGACGGTCGCGCAGGAAGATATCGCCAATGTAATTCGTATCACCATCGACCAGATTCGAGGCGTGCGACCAGAAAACAATGAATCGACCATCCGAATTGAGCGCCGGAGAATAGCTTGAACCGTCGGCTTCACCGCCAATCTGGGTCACGCTGACCCGTTCGATCGAGCTTGAAGCCCTATTCCACAAGAAGATATCACGCCGACCCATGGTGTCCTCAGGAACAAGCTGGGTTGAGGCCGAATAGAAAGCGACCCAATTGCCATCGGCGCTGATCGCCGGTTCTCCACTCACGCCATCGTTCGCCGCTCCAATGCGCGGCGCGCTGACCCACTGCAGAGACCCATCTAAACGATCATAGATGTAGATCTCCTCCAGATCTGCAGTCGCACCCGGGACCAAGTTCGTAGCGGCGGAAACGAAAGCGACGAAGCGACCATCGCCAGAGATGACCGGATGGCTGCTGGCCGCATTGGCCTGACCGCCCGAAGCGGGTTGACTCACAAGATCGACGGCACCCGACTGGAGATCGACTACGAAGACATCCTCGACTTCGTTCGTATCTCCGTCGACGAGATTTGTGGCTGTTGAGGCAAACACGACGGATAGACCATCGGCGCTGATCTCGGGCCATGCGCTGGGACCATTGGCTTCCTGGCCTTGTCCACTCAAGCTCACGCGCTCGGTCGTACTATTGAGCCAATCGTGGAGGAAGATATCCTGGACGCCATTGCTGTCACCGGCAACGAGGTTCGTCGCTTCGGAGGCGAAGACGATGATTTGACCACTGCTGTTTATGCTGGGGGTTTGCGAAAGACGATCGCCTTCGGAGCCCGCGCTGCTAATACTCACGCGTTCTGTTTCATCGGGATGCGCCAGCGTCGCCTGCACAAGCAGCGCCGGGCTGGCCAGTAAAACGATGAGGACTGCGCTCAGCAGTCTGGGGAAACGAAGCTTGCTTGGAGTGGACATATGCCGCCTATGCTCGATCCAAGAATCAAAAACGTCAAATTAATTGCCGTCGGAAATGGTTCAGCCGCCGACGGCGAACCGGTTTGTTTATCCCTCCACTCCAAGGTCGTGAAGCAACATATTTTTACCATCTCGCCTGTGTTAAGCATATAGTGATTCGTTCCTAGCAGGGATCTTCCCTTCGTCCCATCGACGACAGCAAGTTGTAATCTGTTGAAGAAAGCCCCGTTGATGTGTTTCCCATTTATCGTCTTATGCAAAGCGCATCGAAGATCTCCTCCCCTCGGAATTAAGTCATCTTGATTTCACTGTAAGGCACTTGTAAAGTAGAGATACATTGATCGTTGGTATCCTACTGAAGACGCAAGTGATAGACAGGCTTGGACAGTCGATTATTTAATCCACACATCCGGAGCACGCCCGCTCCGCGAAGCGGTCCGTGTAGACGCGCAGGACACTGATGTATAAATGGAAAAACCATAAGTTAGGCAAATATACCCTCGTCAGCAGGATCGGCAGCGGCGGGATGGCTTCGGTCTTTAAAGCCGTTGAGGATGATACGGAGCAGGAGGTGGCCGTCAAGGTGCTGCCTCCCTGGCTCGATGATGAGGAGAATTTCCAACCCCGTTTCGAGCGCGAGGCTGCGATTCTGATGCGTCTTCATCACCCGCACATCGTCCCCATCCTGAACTTCGGTATGGAGGATGGGATCTACTACATTGTCATGCCGCTGATGGAGATCGGCACACTGCGCGAACGCATACGAAAGGGACCACTCAAGCCTGAGGAAGGCGCGCACATCATCCGTCAAATTGCAGAAGCGCTGCAGTATGCTCATGATGCAGGGCTGGTCCACCGCGATGTCAAACCTGCCAATATCCTGATGGACATCGAAGGCAATGCCTGGCTCTCCGACTTTGGCACCGCACATGTCGGGGACGCTACGGCAAGTTTGACGGGTTCGAACGTGATCGGCACGCCACAGTACATGGCCCCGGAACAGGCGCGCGGTGAGTCGGTGAGTGAGAAAACAGATGTCTACGCATTAGGAATTGTGCTCTACCAGATGTGCACAGGGCATCTGCCCTTCAACGCGGACACACCGCTGGCAATTGCGATGAAGCAGGCCAGCGAACCTCTGCCACCACCGACAACGATCAATCCGAACATCCCGAACGAGATCAGCAAGGTGCTGATCAAAGCGTTGGAAAAGCGCCCTGAGGATCGCTATGCATCTGCTCTCGCTCTGAGCCAGGCATTCGACAGCGCTTTGCAGGAGGTCTACGACTCGAAGGAAGGTGCGCTCAAGCCCGGTGCGAGACGCCCCTATGACGCGACTCAGGAGTACAAACCTGAGAAAGACGACCACGAAGATAAAACATTGATCGACGCCGTCGCACCAAAGAAGCGAAATTTAGTCCCATATATTATCCTGGGAGCGCTGATCCTCCTACCCTCCCTATGGTTGATCAGCCGTTCGTTCAACACCGGCGCTGCGGCGGTGGGTGGCGAGGCAACACACACCCCAAGCCCAACGGTGGACTGGAAAGCGACGGTCGATTCGCTCTCGACTGCAGTGGCATTCGCGGCCGGATCAAGCATGTCTGAAGAGCAGCTCCAAACGGCGATCGCGGCAACGCTGCAAGTTCTGTTGGTCGAGTCGAGCGGATCGGATAACCCAATCCCACCACCAGCGCTTGATGGCACACCGGGCGCAACCACGGCACTGACGGAAACCGCTTCAGCGTTGAGCGCATCCAGAACACCCACGGTCTCACGAACACCCACATCGACCGTGACAGGAGCGCTAAGCGCTACGCCGGCGGCAAGCGTCACACCCTCACCGAGCCCAACGTTTACACCTACGCGAACGGCGACCCCCACAGCCACCCACACCCTACCGCCAACCTTCACCGCCACGCCAACGCAGGACGTTTGCGTACTTATTGATGTCGGCAGCTTCTCCAGGATGAGCAACATCGCCGGATGGGAGATCACGAACGATTCCGGCGAGACCATCATGATCGAGGTGGTCGATCTCAATTGGCCTGCCTCGAACGATGCGCTGTTCAACATCTTCGTGGATGGCTCCGTCGTCTGGGCGGGCGAGGATTTGAACCCACCCACGCACATTGATGCCTGGGTTGGAGGTCAGTCGGCGCGCGAGGTGAATTCTTCGGCTGACCTGGAAGCGTTCTTCGGCACCAACGCAGCCGCCTCCGGATACAATCTGCTCATCACTTTCGATAACGGCTGCCAGGCTTCGGCAGGGGGCTGACCGATTGAAACGCTGGCCGCGAATGACTACCCGCGATCCCACCGCAGCACATGTGTACAAATTGCCGCGTGCGACGCAAACCGACCTGGCCGGAGACCGGTTCGTCCTGGTTTCATTGCTCATCACGAGCCGCTTGACGCTTAACTTCAAGGTGAGGATATGAATCGAAAATCCGGGAGTCGCCCGCGAAGGATTCTGGGCATGACGGGCAAGCAGCTCAGTTTGCTGATCATCCTCGCTGTCCTTCTGCTCCTGGTCGTATCGGCAATGCTGGTTTTCGCCCTGGGTCTCTTCGATGAATCCCTGATACCCGATCTCCCAATTGGACCTTCCACACGCACAGTCGATGAGGCGGAAGGAACACCTTCACTGGTTACGTCGGGATACGAGACCTCACTACCGGCACTCGACACACCATCATCACCAGGCACCGAAACGCCGCTGGCGAACTCGACGGTGCAAACGTCAACACCGGCAACCCAAACCGCCACACCCGTGCAACCGTTGACGCCGCCGGCGGATATCTGCGCCCTACTCGATTTACGTTTCCTATCTGCGACCAGCAACATCGCGGCGTGGCGTTTGCAGAACGACAGCGGGGTGGCGCTCACGATCACGCGGATCGAGATCGACTGGCCGAAGTCGAATGATGCGATCTTCAATGCGTTTCTGGACGGGAAGGTTATCTGGTCCGATGAGGATCTGACCCCGCCGACAACCATGACCACCTGGATTGGTAACAGCGAGGATCGAAGTGCTGAAAGGCTTTCACGGGTGGAATTCTTCTTTGGCACTTTGGCCGAGTCAAGCGGCTACGATCTTCACCTGTGGTTTGAGAATGGGTGTGAGGTTTCTGCTGCGAATTGAGGGGCTCCTTTAATGTCATTGCGAGGAACGAAGTGACGTGGCAATCTCTGCGCTTATAAACATCATCTCGAGCAAGTCGTGCAGAGGTCCTTCGACTTCGCTCCCCACTCCCTTCGGTCGGGGACTTCGCCCGCCAAACCCCTCTCCGCTTCGCTTCGCCCCTGCTGGATGCTGCGCGAGGGGCGCAGAGCGGAACGGGGGGCTTCGCCCCCCAAAGAACGGGGGACTTCGCAGGGCAAGCCTGGCAAACAAGAAATCCGCAAGCGTTCTTCAATGACATGAATCTTAACAGTGTTTCAGCGATTCAAATCTGAACCACTGAAACACTGATTAATCTGATTTCTCTGATCAAACCCTTGGGCGGATTACTCTTCCTTGGATGAATTAATCAATCGTTTGATTTCTAAGGATTTTACTCCGAAGTTTAGCAACAGCCCCACTTGAAATCCCGATGCCTTCAGATAAGAAAGTGTCTGGATGACATCCACATCCTCAATTTCAGCTTTGGCCTTAAGCTCTACCATCACTTCCTCGACGATAAAATCTACCCGCTTGCGACCGACTTTCTGTCCCTTATAGAGCACTTCGATCCATACTTCCTGGCTGAAATCTAATCCTTGAGCGGGCAATTCCAACGCCAGCGCCCGTTGATAGATCCGCTCCTCATAGCCCGGACCCAATTCACGATGCACCTGCTGCGCCGTGGCGATAATCCGCCCGGTTAATCCAGAAAGCAGGTATTCCGATTTTACATAATCTGATTTCTTATCACTCATTTCTCACCCCCATTTAAAGTATTCGAGGACATCTTTCAGTGCACTCAATCTTTTCAGCGCTTCACCGGTTCAATTCCGGAACCACTGAGACACTGATGAACTTGATTTCTTTGAGAAAAACCTTCGGCATCATACCCTATCTTCAAAGCTCGGATCCGATGGGGATCACTTCGCCTTTCTTGACCCGTAGTACACATCCTCACCTACTTCTAAATCGTCCTTCAGTGTAATCATCCGTTTCAGCGATTCAGCGGTTCTATGGTTACCTAAGCCCAACGCGGTTCCTTCACCCACCAGTGCAGCGCAATGAGAGCGAGTAAGTTAAGAAATGCGCTGAGCGCAAAAAGCCAGCTATAGCTCATACTAGCCAACCAGGCGCCGATCAACGGCGCGGCAAGGCTGACAACCCCTACGCTGGAATTAGCTATGCCAGCGTAGGTCGGGCGGCGCTGCGGCACACTGAACTCCATAATCACCAGGATGCCTGAAACGATCATCGCGCCAACGGCTATCCCCAACAAAGCGAACACAACATAGTACCAATGGTGCGCGGGTGAAAGCCAGGCCAGGAGAAAGGCGAATAACGAAACCAGCGCGCCCAGTTCCAGGGATAATTTATGCCCGAAACGATCGGCTAGCAAACCAAAAGTCAGGTTACCGACCGTTTGGCCAAGCAGCAGCACACCTGTGTAGACGCCCACCGTGCTGTCCGGCACCCCCCAGCGCTGTACGGCGGCTATGGTGACAAAGCCTATCCCCATCCCACCCAGGGCCAGTAGCGACCTGGCGATCAAGAAATGGCGAAAGTTGTGATCGTCCCGCAGAATGTCGGGCAATTTGGCCCAAAACTGGCGGGCGGTGATCCTTGGCTCTTCGACGGGCTGGACCGGCTCACGGGTTAGAGCGATAAATATCCAACTGATGGTGACTCCGACGGCGGCAAAAGTGAAGATGTAGATGAAATTGGTTGGGAAGGGATAGGTCTTCAAGAACCAAGCGCTGATAGCTGCCCCCAGCATCCCCAGACTTGTGCCGACAAACATGCTCGTGCCAAAAAACCGGCCGCGCCGATCTACCGGGAAACAACGGGCGATCAAGTCCTGCCAGGCTGTC
>DAOWMX010000204.1 GCA_030642885.1 Anaerolineales bacterium
CTCGACGTTGAACTCATCAATGAAGACATATCTTACCCACGTTATTCGGTAACTCAAATTCACGCTTACTCAAACAAACTGTTGATCGGGGTTTTAGACAGCGATCACACAATAGAGCTATATATTTTCGATCCACAAACAACGAGCTTTTGGGCAATCTCGCTAGAATGTGAAACCATGGCTGGAACAGCAGTAAATGCACTTGGTAGTCATTTTTTGGCCTTTCGATGTTGGGATGAAACTAACACCTGGCATTTTGTAAATACCGCAGATCCCTCGGAGAGCTATACGATCACCGTCCCAATAGCCGCAGATCCTTTTGACTACAATCCAATATGGGTAGACACCGATGAGATTCTCTTCAAGGGCACGAATGAAAAAGCCTTCTGCCTTGGATCGGTACCTGACTGGGATCCGATATGTGAGGATCTTGAATATCGGCCAGGTCAATTCGCGACGAATGTCAGGCTTCTCGAATTACGGGAAGGGGATTATTATCGTCCAACAGCTATAGGGGCACTTTCCATTGACTGTCTCCGATCAGGCTCGCCGGACTGCGACCCGATACTGATCGAAAATCCTTTCAACGATCCACAGGCGGGGGCAATCAATCCGCTGAGTTCCTCCTGGGTTCCCGGCACATCAAGCATCCTGTATCTAATGATGATTGATTACGATCAAAATACCAACGCTGCGGATGAGACCGAGCTATGGTTAGCGACGTATCCTGAGGGAACTATCGCCAAGATCGATGTTTTGGAGGGTGAATTCGTCCTAGCAGAACTCGGTTTTCCTGATATGCCAGCAATCTGGCTGCCCGGTGGAAAAGAAGTCGTCCTCAATGGTCTAAACGACCTTGTTATCTACAACATCGAAACTGGCGAGCAGAGATCCATTGGGTACCATGGCAAGGTTCTGGGGACGATAGAGATTAAGTAGACGATCCCTGAGCAAGCTGACGGGGAATCGTAAGGGGCTGCCCTTTTAGGACAGCCCCATCTTTATTACGGCATGAAGGATGGCTTATTAAATCATCACTTTCTGTGTGACCATTAGACACATGGCTCCCATGATTATGACCGTCCCCAGGAGAAGGAGGGAGATGAGGAAGCGCTGCGCCGGCGTCATCCCAAGAAAATTACCTCGTCTGGGTCCAACATCTTCCACATCATACGCGAGTTCCGCCGGCTCTTCAAACATGGAACCATCTTCTTCTTCATCTATTCCACGCAGATCATCAAACATCATTTACCTCCTGCAGGTCAGCCTTTCTCCACCGATCCTGCCAGTTATTTCCGCTTGCTGTTCATTGATCAGTTCAGTGTAGCCCAATCCCTGTTCATGTCAACGGGGCGGATTCGCATGTCCTCCCCGCCTAATATAATGACCTCCCCGGCAGTGAGAGCAATCCGTAATCTGCAATTCGGAGTCAGCCCTCGAAGCACCCCCGATAACTCCACATCCGGACCTGAAATATTAAGCGGCTGATCTCGAAAAGCAAGAACATCTTCAAATGCTGAATGCAACTGCTCTGAATCCAACAAGCTAAGCCAACTCCCGATCCGCCCCACGATATCCACCAACAATCCTATCCTGCTTACTTTCCCTTCAACCCCCTCTTCCACACATGCGGCTGGATAATCAACTTCGCTCCTGTCGGGGACAGATTTAGGGCTCACGTTTACACCGATCCCCAGGACAGAATATTCAAGATCTCCCCCAATCCAACTGCCCTCCGTAAGCACCCCAGCGACTTTGCCTCCCGCAGTGATTACATCGTTGGGCCATTTGATCCGCGCTTCCAAACCGAGCGTCGCTAAAGATTCTACGACTGCCAGCGCACCGAGCATGTTCAACCTTGCTAGCGCCACCGGGGTGATATCTTCTGGTCTCAAGATCAAGCTGAGCGCCACGGCGCTCCGGGGAGGTGTGGACCAACTTCGTTGAAAACGACCCCGGCCAGCAGTTTGTTCATCGGCAACAACCAGCGTGCCGTGTGCCGCACCTTCCTCAGCCAATGCCTGCGCTCGATCGTTCGTAGAAGCAATTGTCTTATAGAAATGAAGCGGTTCCCCAAGATCTCTTACCGGCAGACTCGACTTCAGACGCTTTTCGCTGAACATGATTGGATTGTACTCGTCCATGCACAATCTGTGCCACAGGGCGATATCTTCGGGGCAATTCACGCATGGGCAAATCATGTATGGGTAAATCATGATTTGCCCCGACTACGTCAGGATACATAGACTTTCACGAGCAATTTCACTTTTTCTTACGGATTGACTCTGCTACAATCGAAGAGTTACCCACATGAAATACCTTTGGGCTCCCTGGCGTATGGAATATATTCAAGAAAGCTCCCATGAAGAGGGCTGTCTATTTTGCAGCCTACTTGCTCAGGAAGATGGTCCTGGCAATCTCATCCTTCACCGCGGTCATAATGTTTTCGTCGTGCTCAACCGCTATCCATATACCAACGGTCATATGATGGTCGTTCCCTTTACGCACAAACCTTCTCTGGAAGGTCTGGACGACGAGACGCTGCTTGAGTTGATATCTCTCGCCAGCGAGGCATTAAGTGTGCTCCGTGATGCCTACAACGCGGATGGCTTTAACCTCGGCGTAAATATAGGCGAAGCCGCCGGCGCCGGCGTCAAAGAGCATGTCCACCTTCATGTTGTCCCCCGCTGGACAGGAGATACGAACTTCATGGCGACAACAGCAGAAACTCGCGTCCTGCCCGAGGCCCTCGAAGTAACCTATCAGACCCTTCTTGGACTCTGGTTATCACGATTCGACAACGGATAAGCAATCCACAATAAGGACCCATCACCCACCCACACCACATCAAATAAATGAGGATCAACATGACGAACAATGCAAGAGAACCGGTAATACTCAGCGCTGCCAGAACACCTAGTGGACGTTTTCAGGGCGGTCTAAGCCCCCTCAGCGCCACCCAACTTGGCGCTGCTGTGATCAAGGCCGCAATCGAGCGCGCCGGCCTGAAGAACCTGGAGGACATCGACGAAACCCTGATGGGCAATGTTGTCTCCGCTGGTCTCGGGCAAGCACCTGCACGCCAGGCATCCATCTTAGCCGGCATCCCGCCTACGGTCGGTGCGACGACTGTGAATAAGGTCTGCGGTTCAGGGCTGAAGACAGGAATGATGGCCTCTCAGGCGATTAAAGCCGGGGACGGCGATCTTTTCGTCTGCGGCGGGATGGAAAGCATGAGTAAAGCTCCATTTCTCATCTGGGCGCGTGGAGGAGAGCTGCGTTACGGCCACGGCCAGTTGACGGATGCTCTGCTCTTAGACGGACTCTGGGATTCGTTTGAGGATTGGGCCATGGGCATGGCTGCGGAATGGATCGCTGATAAATATAAGGTCACACGCGAGGCGATGGATCAATGGTCGCTCGACAGCCACTTGAAGGCAGTCAAGGCAATCGATGAAGGCAAATTCAAAGCCGAAATCGTCCCGATAGAGGTGCCCGGTCGCAAGGGGAAAATCACCCTGGTTGAGGAGGACGAAACCCCGCGTCGTGATACATCGCTCGAGATGCTGGCAAAACTCAAACCCGCCTTTACGGCGGATGGGAGGGTGACCGCAGGGAATTCCCCCGGCCTTAATGACGGTGCTGCAGCAGTGATCATCGCCAGCCGTGAAAAGGCGGATGATCTAGGAATCAAGCCGATGGCTCGCGTCGTTGGCTACGCACAGGCAGCCGTTCCCCCGAAAGAATTGTTTACGGCGCCTGCTTTCGCTCTCCCCAAGCTGCTGGAGAAGGTCGGTTGGTCTCTGCAGGACATCGATCTGATCGAACTTAATGAAGCCTTTGCCGCCCAGGTTCTCGCGAACGGTTACGCTCTCGCAGATATTGGCTGGGATTGGGATAAAGTAAATGTGCACGGCGGCGCGGTCGCTCTCGGCCACCCTATCGGAGCGTCGGGCGCAAGGGTGCTCACAACATTGCTCTATGCGCTTCTTGATCGCGGCGCTAAGCGCGGCATCGCTTCCCTGTGTCTTGGAGGCGGTGAAGCTGTCGCCATGGCCGTCGAGATGGAATGAACGATCCCGAGTTTGCCAATTGCTAGTACAAACGAAACAGGCCAACCGAACAGGTCACTAAATAAGCCCTTCTTGAAACAAACGGACTCAGAGGAGTGAATCGATGGATGTCAATAAAATATTAGTTGTTGGTGCGGGAACAATGGGCAACGGCATCGCCCAGACCGCATCGATCTCTGGCTACGACGTCACCATGACGGATGTCTCTCCCGAGATCCTGGAGCGAGCAACAACTGTGATCGCAAAATCAGTCGGAAAATTAGCATCGAAGGGTGTAATCGACGAAGCTCAGAAAGAGGCCGCCCTGCAGATAGGCACCGCTCTCGACTTTGAAGCGGCTCGAGAAGCAGATCTTGTGGTTGAAGCTGCCACAGAGAATCCGGAATTGAAGTTGAAGCTGTTTGCCGACCTGGATGGAATCGCTCCTGAGAAGACCATCCTCGCCTCGAAC
>DAOWMX010000305.1 GCA_030642885.1 Anaerolineales bacterium
AAGAGAATCATCTCCTCAGCACAGTTGATTCGTTCATTCGCACAAATCTCAATTTTCAAGTCTTGAATAAAGCCGGAAGCAGAGCTTCCGCACTCCACATTAAACCAACCACACACCTGTAACCCATGGGTCCGGTCTATTCAATTTGGATGATTGGCTTGAGTTGAAAGCTTGATGTTTGATCCGGGGGGTGCAGTTCGCCCTGAATGTTCTTACCGGGGTGGGGCAAGAAAAGAAAATCATTACCTCTGCATTATTCCATCTACTCAGTAATAAGCACAAAGCTCAGGGCGCAGCCCCCACTCAATCCAATTCAAGCTCAGTCATCAACTCATGCAGCACCTGCAGCGCGGTGAGATTGCGCACCGGCCAGGCGTGGGTCATGGCTTCAGGATCGTCGAAATCGCTCACTGCCCAGGTGAGATGCTCACCGTCCGCCTGCAATCCTTGATTGGGGAGCGGTTGCAGCGCCAGCCAGAAATTCCACAAGGGGATTTCATACTCCCGGGCAACATCGGCGATGATGGCGTTAATGCTGTGATCGCCTTCTAAATTGTCACCCTTCGTCGCCAGGATCGGCACGACCCCTCGTTCGATGCAGATCTCAACCATCTGGCGCAATTCCGCTGCGAACACATCGGGGGTCCAGACCTGATTTGTCCCCAACGAGATGAAGGCAAAACTCGGCTGGTGCCGGCGCAGTTCGCACTCCAGCGGTGATTCTTCAACTTCGCAGACGTCATTGGACGCCAGGAATGGATCGAGGATGAGCGTCGTGCTAAAGCCGGCACGTGCGGCAACGCCGACGTGCTCGAAGGAACCTGCGTAGGTTTCGATGACCGGCTCAAGGTAACCATGAGGCCCTAAATCATATTGGGATGGGTCGAGGTCAAACATCGTTAAAAACCATGATGTGGCAACCTCACCGTCCCCGACCTTGGAGAAAGCCTGCGGGTTATTGCCCAGCGCTATCCCCTCCTGGAAAAGTTCGACGGCTTGAGAGCTCATCGCCGGCACGACCGGCAGCGACATCCACTCCCCCGGAGCGAGCTCTGGGATGCCCGCAGCAGTCTCCCGCGGGGTCGCGGTGTGCAAAACCTGAGTAGGGATGACGGCAGGCGTTGTTTCTTTGCTGGTTGGCGAGACCATCACAGGAGAGGATTGTGGTTGAGTTCCCTCAATCTCTGGGGGTACAGTAGCTGAAGAACGGGGAGACGCAGAGCAACACGAGCACGAGAGAATGAGGAACAAGCAAAGAACGAAAGGGTGGGTTGGGATTAACTTATGCGCCATAGTAAAACCGGCCAAGAGCTAGGATTCCTTAAACCATCCTTGGTACCTGACGGGCTTTCGGTCCAACTGCGGGACGAAGCTTGAGTTTAGAAACACACTTCAACTCATGCGGGCTCTAGCTGCTCTTTACTGAGCTCCGCGCCGCGCTGAAGCGCTTCGATGTTCGCCTCGAGCAAGTTTCTCCGATGAGCGGGGATGTGTCCCTTCAGGCCTTCACTGACTTGCTCTATTGAAAGCACATCCAATCGTTCAAGCAGAGCGCCTAGTAAAACAAGGTTGGCCAGCCGTTCGTTACCGAGTTCTGATGCGATCTCATTAGCCGGGATGAGCACAATCTGAATATCATCACGCTCCGGGTTGTGGTTCACGAGCGAGGAATTCACAACGAGCATTCCACCCTGCCTCATGAGCGATTCGTATTTATCCAAAGAGGGGAGGTTCATCACGATTGCGGCGGTGGGATTCTTTACGATCGGCGCGCCGATCTCGTCGTCGCTGATAATGACAACACAATGCGCCGTGCCGCCGCGCATCTCTGGCCCGTAGGATGGAAACCAGGTCACATGCATGCCGTTATCTAATCCCGTGTATGCCAGTAATTGTCCGGCGAAGAGCGCTCCCTGGCCACCGAAGCCAGAAATGATGATCTCTGTCTGCATAGTGTCGCTATCCCTTCTTGCTTTTTGCAATGGCTGGATGGACTTTGAAATCACCAAGTGGGAAATATGGAATCATATTCTCTTCGATCCACCCGAGTGATTCTTGTGCAGTCATCTTCCAGTTCGTCGGGCAATTCGACAGTAGCTCCACCATCGAGAAGCCAAGCCCCTGGCGCTGCACTTCAAAAGCCTGCCTGACGGCCTTCTTCGCTTTACGGATGTTCGCCGCATTATGCAAGCTCCGGCGAACGATATACGCGGAGCCGTCCAATTGCGATAGAATTTCACACATTTTCAAGGGGAAACCTTGTGTCTCGACATCGCGGCCAAGCGGCGAGGACGTCGTCTTCTGCCCGGGAAGCGTTGTCGGCGCCATCTGCCCACCGGTCATCCCATATATCGCATTGTTGATGAAGATCACGGTAATCATTTCGCCGCGCCCTGCCGCGTGCAGGATCTCAGCGGCGCCGATCGACGCTAGATCCCCATCCCCCTGGTAGGTAAAAACGTTCATGTCCGGATTCACACGCTTGAAGCCGGTCGCCATCGCCGGAGCGCGCCCATGGGCTGCCTCGGCAAAATCCATATTGAAGTAATTGTAAGCAAAGACGGAACAGCCAACCGGCGCGATGCCAACCGTATTCTCACGTATGCCCATCTCGTCGATTGTTTCAGCGATTAGACGATGAGCACGCCGTGTGTGCAACCGGGGCAGTAGTGTGTTGGGACGTCCGTCAAACTTTCCGGTTTGCTGAAAATTATAGCTTCCACCATTTCCTTATCGGTCATTTAAAAAGCCTCCAAACAAGACTAGGCGTTCGCCTTTTCGTTGAGTTCCTGGATCTGCTCGAAAACCTCATCCGGAAG
>DAOWMX010000094.1 GCA_030642885.1 Anaerolineales bacterium
GTTATGACCTCTGGAGAGCAGGTGTTTGAGATCACCTACAATGAAGAGGATGGGAATTGGTGCATGGGGCGCAGCCCAGTGGAATTTGAGCGTAATCGACAGGTTGTGTAAGCGCTCGCTTTTGAGATTAGCAGCCGGTTTTCAAGAATTGAAGATTATATACACACAATCGAATATCATGTTGGATGAACGGAACATCATGTCCAACCATATCCGGGGAATCGTCATCATCGTAGAGACGTTGCATGCAACGTCTCTACCACTGTATTGTTAACAAGACCTTCAATTTCCCCCTCGGAAAGGATCGTTGGGCGCGGTCGAGTGACTATCCCAATTTCACCTAATAGCCTCGTTTCCTTGACTACATCATCAGAGACGCCCAGGGACTCTTAAAGTTAATCTTAATTAATTCAAGTAATCCCGCAGTTGGCGGGCTCGACGCGGGTGGCGTAAACGCCGCAGAGCTTTTCCTTCAATCTGGCGGATGCGTTCCCGGGTAAGGCCGAATTTCTGGCCAACCTCCTCCAAAGTGCAGGGGCGACCGCTGTGCAGGCCGAAGCGCAGCCGCAGAATGCGCGCTTCACGTGGACTCAAGGTTGCCAGGACCTCTTCGATCTTGTCACGCAGCAGGTTCTGATAGGCCGTTTGTGTCGGCGTCGGGGCTGAATCGTCTTCGACAAAGGATCCCAGCTCGGTGTCCTCATCCTCTCCAACAGGCGTTTCGAGTGAGAGTGGACGCCAGGATACTCGCATCATCCATTGAACCTTGCGCGGGTCGATTTCCATAGCATCGGCGATTTCTTCTGGGGTGGGTTTGTGGCCGATGTTTTGTTCAAGCTGTCTGGCGATCTTATATAGGCGTCGGATACGGTCAGACATATGAACCGGAACGCGGATTGTTCGGCCCTGGTCTGCGATCGCACGTGTGATTGTCTGGCGGATCCACCAGGTCGCATAGGTGCTGAAGCGGAATCCGCGATGGTAGTCGAATTTTTCCACTGCCTTCATAAGTCCCAAATTGCCCTCCTGGATCAGATCAAGGAAGGGTACACCGCGCCCCATGTACCTTTTGGCAATACTTACCACTAAACGGGTATTGGCTTTGATAAGGTGATCGCGCGCCGAGCGAGCGTCTTGGATATAGCCATTGAGTTCGGCGCGTTTCTGAGCGTTAAGTTTTCCGTTGGGTTGACGCAATTCCTCTTCGGAGGAATTGCCCCGCTCGATGCGTTGCGCGAGGTCTACCTCCTGCTCGGTTGTGAGCAGTGGAACGCGCGCCATTTCCTTCAGGTAGAGACCAACGGTGTCATCGCTGGAGATAGCGCTGAGATCGAATGGTTGTACATCATCCGCTATGACCTCCTGAAGCAAATGTGGGGGGACTTGAGCGAGGTCTTCATAGACCTCGATGCCCGTGGTACGAAAGAAGGTTTGCAAACGCTCCAACCGGTCCTCGGAATCTTCAACCTCCGGAAAGACGGTAGCGATGTCTTCTGTGATGATGTAGCCTTGGAAGTCCCCCTTTTCAATCAGGGCGGCAAAGGCTTCCCGTTTATCCCAGCGATCCTTCGAAACGCTCATTCACACTCTCCTGATGACTCCGCAAGATGCGGTCTTAACGCGGTCGGAACGTGGAACTGATTCGTCGCCATCCCCCTCGAGATTACGAAAGCAATGTCTTTAACACCGCAAGCCGCGGATCGATTTCCTCCTCTGGGTGGCTTTGGTGTCCTTCCGTAATTAATTCACCACACACTGGGCATAAACCCATACAATCGATCCGACAGATGGGTTGAATTGGCAGGTTGAGAAGAAAGCTCTCGCGCAGAATTGGGCCGAGGTCTAGGATTGCATCCTCGGAGATGGTGAGGTGGGGATCGCTATCTTTCTTGGGGGGGTAGTCGAAGAGTTCGTTGATCTCTGCGCTCAGGGCTTGGGAATATTCCGAGAGGCAGCGGACGCATTCGAGATCGACTTTTCCCTGAAGGTGACCTTCGATGTAGATGCCCTGGCCGGTTCGCGACAATCGGGCTGAACCACGCAGGTCAGAAATTAAAAAGTCTTCACTAATGAGGAGAGAAGGCTCCTCAAAGTCAAAGTTGCGACTGTCTCCGACATCCTTGTTAAGCAAGAATCCGACGTTAAGCCGCAACGGGTCGAACTTAGTCAGGTTTGCACCGCCTGGCAATAAGGTTCCCTAAAAAGCGCCCGCATTATAGCATAGTAAGCAGTTGAAAGCAAGAAAACGCGCTTGTACGTTACATAATTTACTGATCCGGAGTAAAATAACCCAATATCTAGGGGTTTACATAGTATAGGATGCCACGAGTGGCGATGGGGTACTGTGCGAATAGTCAAATAATAGAGGCCCTATGAAACAGCTTCTTCTAGCATCCCGAAATCCTGGAAAATGCCGTGAAATGCGCGTTTTGCTGCAACCCCTTGGTGTTGAAATCATCGATGGTATCGAGCTGGCGACCGAAGTGCGGGTTGACGAGATCGGGAAGACCTATGCCGAGAATGCAAGCCTGAAAGCGGGGATATTCGCCGAGCACTTTCGTATCTGGGCAATCGGTGACGATACGGGTCTTGAGGTCGATGTGCTCGAAGGCGCTCCAGGATTGCACTCGGCTCGCCTAGTTGGTCCGGGCGGTTCGGACGCCGACCGTCGAAATCGCTTACTCTCACTGTTAGGGGCACATCCGCGCCCGTGGACGGCACGCTTCCGCTGTGTCGTTGTTCTCGCCGGGCCGGAGGGGGAAATCGACATGGCTGAGGGTGAATGTGAGGGAGAGATTATCCCCGACGAGCGCGGCGATGGTGGCTTCGGTTACGATTCGGTTTTCTTGGTCAAGGGAATGGGGCGGACGATGGCAGAGATCAGTCCGGAGGAGAAAAATCTAGTAAGCCATCGGGCGCGAGCCGTACAGGTTTTGCTCCCAACACTGAAAGAGCGTTTAGGGCGCTAGCGAAATTCGATAGGATCAAGGTTTCCAAATTCGGTGTGGGAGGAGAATCTCGTAACAAAATTAATCGCTTCAGCTCGCGCGTCTCACCTGTTTGAAAATAACGGTCTCAACGGCACCGTTACAAACTTACCAGGTATTTTTCAACCGCCCCGGTAACTTCCAAGGGGCGTTCAAGCATGACCATGTGGCCGGCACCCTCAATGAGAACCAGGGCGGATTCGGGAATCTCTTCGTCCAGGTGACGGGCATACTTCAAGGGTGTAAGGCGATCCTGTTCGCCGCAGAGAATTAGCGTTGGGACCCGTATCTCCGGCAGGTGGTCGCAAATGTCAAATTGATTGCAGGCTACAAAATCCCCGTGGATAACTGCAGGCCGAGTCTCCAGCATACGCATCTTTGCCAGAGCAACGATTTTTTCAGGAGTTTGGTCGCTGAAAGCCCACGTGATGACCACTTCCACGGTTTCTTCAAACCGGATTGGATCAGCGGCAGCTTGAAGGATTTCGCCGTTGACGCGCAAACGCCCGCCAGTACCGACCAAGACTAGTCCGGCAACGCGGTCCGGTTTCTCCAACGCAGCGGTCATAGCGATGGCGCCGCCCATCGAGTGCCCGGCCAGCACCATGCGCTCGATTCCCTGCTCGTCGAGCCAGTCGATAACCCGCTTGGCATAGCCAGCGATGGTCTTCTCTCCCTCACCGGGCGAGTCGCCATGCCCAGGGAGGTCCAAACCGAAAACGCGATAATTCGGAAGGCGTCGCAGTTGTGGTGGCCAATGAAGCCGGCTTCCGCCCGAACCGTGGATTAAGACAAGCGGCGGAGATCCGGAATTCTGATCTCCACCGTGGTCGCTGAAGTGTATGGCGCCAGTCATTTATTCCTGTTCCTCTAGCCAACGCTCGGTCATCATCCCCGCCGCAGCACCCTGGCCTACAGAGGTTGTGATCTGCCTGAAGACTGAATCCTGGATCTCGCCAGCAGCGAATACACCCGGCACACTGGTCATCATGCAGTCATCCGTAATTAGGTAACCCTTCTTGTCTAACTCCAATTGCCCCTTAAAAAAACTAGAGTTTGGAAGGTGACCGATGAAGATGAAGACTCCATCGGTGTCCAAAGTAACGGTCTTATCATTTTTAACGTTGCGGACGAGCGCCGATTCTACCTTTCCATCACCGCGAATCTCTTCCGGGATCGAATCCCATACGAACTCGATCTTCTCGTTTTCAAACGCACGCCTTTTGAGCGCCTCGCCGGCGCGTAGTTCGTCCCGACGATGGATAACCCGCACGCGATTGACAAACCGCGTCAGGAAGAGCGCCTCCTCGATGGCGCTGTCTCCACCGCCGACCACAAGCACGTCCTTGTCGCGGAAGAAGAACCCATCGCACGTGGCGCAGAACGAGACGCCGCGGCCGATAAACTCCTCTTCGCCGGGGATCCCGAGACGATTTGGAGAGGCGCCGACGGTTACGATAACCGCATCCGCTTCAAATTCATCCCCGTGGGTTTTGATGTGGAAGGGGGAGCCGTCCCTGAAATCCACTTCGGTGACCTCGTCAATAAGGACGCGGGCGCCAAAGCGTTCAGCCTGTTTCTGCATCAATTCGACTAACTCAGGGCCACTTGAGCCTTCCGGGAAGCCGGGATAGTTCTCGACCTCATTGGTGATTGAAATTTGCCCCCCAAGCTGGTTCCCGGAGATCACCAAGGGTTCCAGGTTGGCGCGAGCTGTGTAAAGTGCGGCAGTAAGACCCGCAGGGCCTGACCCGATGATAATGACTTTTTCTTTTTGCATACGATCCTCGCAAGTAGGTTTTGGGATGGAATTAATGATTACAGAGGCGTTTTGTCAATTCTTGGACGACGCAGTGCAGTCACCATTGTGGGGAACATGCGCGCAACCCTCATGCCTCATGAAGCACGCTGTCATTGTAAGCTAACACTTTACACCGGGCAATGGATAAGATTAATAACAACGCCAACCCCTGGGACTGCATGAGAATTCAGCCTCCGCGTTCAGGACCGGCGGCTGGAGGCTCTGAACTATAGATGCGCTTGGCTGTAGGGAATATTACGTAGTAATTACCTATTTATTGGTCGCGGGCTTGTTGGTTTCTTTTGACCAGGGCATGTTGAACAGCGCCACGAGTGATGTTTGTGTGGCCGCAGTGAGCCAGAAATTCCTTGTCAATCCAAAGAGCAAACCGGAAAAGAGCGCCCGCAGTAAACTCGCGCCGTTGGCGGGCGTGAAGCGATTTGACTTTTCCTCCTGAAGAACCATGACCGCCGTCTCGGCAAGGGCAAGGGTCGTACCGATGGCAACACTTACGGGGAAAGAAGGTACCCACAATGCGGCTGAGGCACGATACAACGCCCAGCGAGACTCTTCGCGAAGTGTCTCAGAGAGCGTGTGAGTCCAGGGTAAGTTGACAGGGCGCTTGCGCAGAAAAAGAGCGGCAGCGGCAAGTCCCAATCCGCAGGCGACCGCGCCGCTCACCCAACCCGCCGGTGTATGACCGTAAAGTCCTGCATCCCGACCGATGATCGATCCTGTGAGCAGCGCGAGGTACGGCAGCAAAAGGCTGTGTACCCAGGGAGCTGCGGCCTCCAACGGCTCTCGCCAGTCACCGAAGCTCTCCTGTAGCCGCGGCCAGGCCCAGCTAGCCACGGTGGGCGAGATAATTAACGTGAGGGACCAAAGTGCCGCTTCCCAGGGCATCCTGATTATTACTCCTTCGATGACCCAATTGTCTTGCCGGTTACGTCAGGCACTTATCGCACAACTGTGATCAGGGGTGCTCCGCCATGTTCTCGGTAATCTGGGATGGTTCGAGCAGTATAGAAAGCGTGATCCGTGTTCCTTTGCCCTCCGCCGACTCGATGTGCAAGATTCCATCAATGAGATCGGCGCGCTCGCGCATGTTTACGAATCCTAGACTACCGCGTTGTTCGTAATAGGCATCTACGCTGCCGACGTTGAAACCTACTCCATCGTCTTCTACTTCGATGATGAATTGATCATCTTCGCCGCGCAGCCGAACCCAGATATGAGCGGCTTCTGCGTGTTTGCGAGCGTTGTTCACCGCCTCCTCGGCGATGTAGAAGAGGGCGCCCTGTTTCACGAGATCGAGTTCATGAGGCAGCTCGGCATCAGTCTCGATCAGGACATTTTGATGGTGGATTTCGTTCTCCTTATCGGCTAATTGATTGAGCGCAGCGACCAACCCGCTCCTTTCCAAAATCAGGGGTCGGATGGTGAAGAGCATGTGGCGAATCTCGCGGGTTGTTTGGCGAGCCATGTCCTCGACGCGCATTAACTCCTCGGTAGCTTCTTCTGGATCACGCTCAATTAAGCGTCTGGCAAAATTCACTCGCATCGTGATAGCGGCTATCGTCTGGATCGGACCGTCGTGAAGGTCTCGAGCGAGTTTCTTCTGGGCTTCTTCTTCTAATTCGCTGATGCGCTTCTTCTCGGTATCGAGACTCTCGTAAAGACGGGCGTTGTGCAAGGCGACGCTTACTTGTTGTGCGATGGCGTTTAGAAGATCGCGCCGCTCTTTGTTGAAAAAGCGAAGCGTTGGGTGGCCGAAAAGCAAGATTCCATAGGTCTCTAGTTGATAGGTCAGCGGGGCGACGAAGACATCGCAGCATTCCCAGAGTCCAGGGAGTTGTTTGAGGTCAGGGTCTTGATCTGGATTGCGCGCGATAAGCGAATCCCCCCGAACGAGCGCCCGACTGAGCGCACCCATTTCTGTAATTAACACGATCTGTTGTTTTTCCGGTCGAAGGTGCCGGGAGGCGACGACTTCAAAACCATCATCGGTCAGGAGCAGCAAAGCACATCTCAGTGTGTGTTCATGGCCGTCCCCCGAAATAACGGCTCGTGTGGACAAGTCGAGAGCGAGGTCCAGGACTTCCTCAACATTGAGGCTGGAGTTGATCTCCACGGCCATGCGGACGAGCTCATTGGCCCGTGAGCGCTCAGCACGGCGGACTCTTTCCGCCAGTGGGTTAGTATCCTTGGCAGGAATATGCAAACTATCCATTAGATTAATTTCTAACCACGCCAGGAGCATTGAAGAGGGCAGTAAAATCAGCGCATAAGTAAGCATTGTTCGTAAAGGGTAGGGATCCAGCCCAGGTGAAATAAAGGGCAGAATATATGCGCTTGCCAATGCACCAACAGTCCACAGCGGAGCAAGAACGATTCCATCGACGGTAGCGAAACCGAGAGGCCCGATGATTAGTATCCACCATAGCGGACTTTGTGCCCCTCCGCTGCGTGCGATCAAGAATAAACCGAAGGCGAGATCGACAAATCCGCTAAGGCGGAAGAAGATAGCCGCGTGCCGGCCATTGACCATTGCCAAACTGGCGAGCAGGGAGAGCAGCAGCCATACACCACAGAGCAAGGCCAGCTCCGAGTTGAGCAGGCCAAAATGCCCGGCGACAAAGAGCGCTCCTATGAGCAGCAGGCTTCGAAAAGCCCACGACGTCCATACTTGACGGGTGATGGGTGACTTCAGGGAAACGAACATCATCTTTATGATAATCTCGAAACGCCTCAATGCAACTGGTGGCAAGCCAATCCGATTAAGTTAAAAGGATAATCGCTGAATTAGAGGTTTATTTGTAGTGGGGTGTTATAGCGAGCGCGGGGGGTGCCCATACACCATCATCCTTCGATCTCTCAGCTTCGTGACTTTTCCCGGCTCGCGCTGAGCCAGGTCCAGAGAGCGCCGCGTTGGGGTGCGACCAAGAAGATGATGGCGAAGATCGCTGTCGCGACCAGGACGATCGACGCCCCGGAGGCGACATTGACATAGAACGATAGATAGAGTCCGAGCACGGAGGAGAAAGCACCGATTAATGCCCCCAGAAGCATCATGCTCGGCAAACGCCTGGTGAGAAGGTAAGCGGACGAAGCCGGTGTGACCAGCATTGCCAGGACGAGGGCAACGCCAACTGCTTGAAGCGAGATCACGATCACAACCGCGAGCAGAACGAGCAGCAAGTTCTGGAGGAAA
>DAOWMX010000165.1 GCA_030642885.1 Anaerolineales bacterium
AAGTCTTTCGCCCCCCTGTGCCGGGGGTTGATCTTAAGGATTTTCTGAGCACAGAACTCGCGCTGCCGGGGATCATCAACGCTTTGCGCAAGCCACCACCAAGCCTCTTCGGAATCCGGCATTTCGAGTATGACCTTGCTGAGCAAGGCCCGCGCCCGCGCCTTGTCCCCCTCCTTTGCAGCGGCGATACCTTTTAATAGCAGATCATTCGATGCCATAGAGAACTTCCAGCGGAGAACCGCGCCGATCGGATGCAACGCTGATTGAATAAGAAGGTTCAATCGAGCGATGCGGTAAGTTTCTTATCTTCCCCTTTGACCTACCATTCTATGGTCTCTACCGACTGTGGTCAATTCACCCTCTGGTTCTATATCAAACAACGAAGCCGTGCATGCGCCGTAAAGGGAATTTGGGAAAACGTTGCGGCTTTATGAGGAAATCCACACGATAACAGGGTTGCGACTTGTACTATACCCCTACTCCAAGAGAGTGTCGTGTGGATCTCCCCTGTGTTATTCGCTTGGCTGGCCGAGTCGCTCGCGTTCTTCGTCAATCACCGAGTCATCTAATTTGCGGTACATAGGTTTGGGTTTTTTGAATCTGCGATCAGGCTCGAGATCGCTGGGAGCCCACATGCCTGTGGCTGATGAAGCGTCATAGATCAAGGCCTCGTGAGGACGCTCGGACTCCTCGTAGGTTACGATCTTCTGCTCGCCAAATATCGGTTCGGTATAACCGAGACTCTCGTGGAGCTGCTCACTGCTGAAGGGTAAGAAGGGGGCAAAGAGGATCTTGAGCGAGTCTATGGCGCGCAGTGCCGTATAAACCGTGGTGGCCGCGGCCTGGCGGTCTTCTTCAATTACCCCGAACCAAGGCGCCCGGTCGAGATATCCGTTCACCTCGCGCGCCAGCCCGAGCGTCTCCTGCAGAGCGGCCCTGATTTTTACTTCTTCGATTAGAGAACCGATGCGATCGAATCCGGCATCGATTTGTTTGAGTAAATCCTGGTCTATCTCGCGCAATTCTCCAGGATCGGGCACACGACCTTCCCAATGTTTGTAAGTGAATGAGAGAACCCGATTGGCGAGGTTGCCCCAGGCAGCAACCAACTCGCCGTTGTTGCGGCGTACGAAATCCGACCAGGAGAAATCGGAGTCACGGTTCTCAGGCATGGCCGCGGTGATGTAAAAGCGAATCGCATCCGGATCGTAACGTTCGAGAATATCAGGCAGCCAGATGGCCCAATCGCGGCTCTTGCTGAACTGAGCCCCCTCGATGTTCATAAATTCGTTGGAGGGAACATCGTAAGGCAAGTTGAGCGGCCGGTTTTGGGGTTCGTCGTAGATGCTTCCCACGCCGAGCAGTTCAGATTGCCAGAACACTGTATGGAAGGGGATGTTGTCCTTGCCGATGAAATTATAGATTTTTGCTTCCGGGTTGTACCACCACTCTTTCCAGGCCTCAGGTTGTTCGTTGTTGTGTGCCCACTCTATTGAAGCGGTGAAATATCCCATTACGGCTTCGAACCACACGTAGATACGCTTGGTTTCCCATCCGTCCAGCGGAACGGGGATACCCCATGAGACATCACGTGTGACAGCTCGCCCCTTTAGCCCACCTTCGATGAAATTGCGGGCAAAATTGATTACGTTTGGGCGCCAGTGGCTGGCGTGTTGGGCGAGGTATTCCAGAAGTTGATCGGTGAATGCCGGCAGATCCATGAAGAAGTGCTCCGTCTCGCGCACAACGGGCCGGCTGTTGTCGGTTTTGCTGCGCGGGTTGATTAACTCAAGTGCGTCGAGCAGGCTGCCGCAATTGTCACACTGATCTCCACGCGCTTCTTCGTAACCGCAGATTGGACATGTTCCTTCGACATAACGATCAGGAAGAAAGCGCCCCTCCTCTTCGGAATACAGCTGCTTTTGAATCTCCGTATACAGATATTCGTTCTCGTACAGCCGCAAGAAAAAATCCTGGGCGATACGGTGATGGTTCTCGGTGTCGGTATGCGTGAAAAGGTCGTAGCTGATGCCGATTTGTTTCTGCGTCTCCAGGAAGCGGTGATGGTAATGTTCGAAAAGCTCGCGCGGTGTAATGCCTCGCTTGTCCGCCTCGATTGTGATTGGCGTGCCGTGCGAATCCGATCCGGATACCATGAGCACCCGGTTGCCTTTCAGGCGATGGTAGCGGGCGAAGATATCTGCTGGTAGGTAAGCACCGGCAAGGTGACCCACGTGCATGTCACCGTTGGCGTAGGGCCAGGCGACGCTTACATGAATAGTCTCGGTCATGATATTCCTCTCAATAGCGCACTTGTGTTCAGGGCTAAACAATACCAGCGGGCGATTCCCCTGTAAAGGAAACCGCCAGCGCGAGGCTGGCGGAGGATATGCTGCCGGGGCAGGCGGCTGTCAGGCGCGACTGACCCACGCCGATGGGCCTCGGTCCATCGGCCACGGCAGCTGGCGCATGGCCATTCGTTGCGTAATGTAAATATTTATTGTCATCTGATTCAACCGCATTGCCTCGATAATTCGTATTCTACAACGAGGAAAACGAGAGTCAAGCATCAAAGTTAGCTCTCGCGGCGTCATTGTGCTGCTTCTCATCATCGATAAGTGTGATTTCACCTGTGGATCCGTTTACCCGCAGTCTTTGACCGGTTTTGATCCGCTCGGTAGCTTGATGAACGCCAACCACAGCCGGGATGCCAAATTCCCTGGCAACCACCGAGCCGTGGGTCATCATCCCGCCAACCTCCATGATAAGCCCGCTAACGGTCAGAAAGAGCGGCGTCCAGGCCGGGTCGGTTCCGGGGCAGACCAGGATTTCGCCAGGGGCCAGTTGGGAGGTGTGGGGATCAAAGAGCACCCGTGCAATCCCTTCCACATCGCCGGGCGAAACTGGGTCGCCTATGATGGCGCCCTTCCCGCCGACGGTTTCCAATATTGCCTCTTCTGAATGTAGTGGAAGGATTCGTGGTTGGGTCATGGCTTGTCCGGTTCAGCGCAGTTCGTGAGCTGTTTCCTTCAGGATTTCAAGCACGCGCTCGGCGAGATCTTCATCGGTTGAGCCGAGGCCGCAGCTTGGGGTAAGAAGACCGTCGGATAGAAGGGCTTCGCTGATGATGAAATCCTTGGCTGACGCTCGCGCCGTTAAGGATTTGATGCCCGCCCGCAGGCGTTCTGCCAAAGCCGCCGGTGTTGCGCTCCAGATATCCTCTTGATTGGGGATGCTCCCCCAGGCGATGCGCCCGCCGCGCTCCAGGAAGTCTGTTAGTTCCTGTGGGTAAAGAGCGAGGTTGTCGAGATACCCGTAGGCGTCGAGGTTGAGGATGTCTACCTGTGTCTTGAGCAAGACCGACCAATCCGTGTTGGCGCAGCAATGTACACCGGCAAGCGCGCCTTCCGTATGGATGGCGTCGAAAACCTCGTCCAGCATTTGAATGACAGCCTCGCGGCTGAGACTGATAAAGGCGGATCCAAAGGAGGCCATATAAGGCTCATCGACGAAGATGAGGATGTTGGGGCGCACCTCTTTTAATCGGCGAATCTGCCATCGTGCGTTCATCGCGCTGTTCTTAACGATTGCGTCCGCCAACAACTCGTTGTAGAGGCTGGCGCGCAAATCCTGGTCGGTCACCGTCAGGCCGAAGCTGATGGGTCCGGTCACCTGCCCCTTCGTCCATTCCCCCGTCGTGTTTTTGAGCACATCGAGCATCTCATAGAAACCCTGAGCGTTCTCCTGCGGAAGCGCAAAGGCCTCCATGTCCTCGGCTAAATAAGACTCGTAGAACGGGGTCAGGGAGATGGCGAGGTCTTCCTCGGTGTTGAAGTAGATTTTTTCGGCAGCGTCGTCGATAACCAATGCCGGAAGGGGAGCGCTGTATTGAACGTACATGTTCTCCCGGAACGACCGGCGCGTGAGTTGAGGCCAGGCGGGGACGTCCAATTCCGCCAGGCGCGCGCACAAGCTGGCGCATGCCTGATGAGGAAAGCTGCCGATGGCGGTTGTGGCGAATGGGGGAAGACCTTGCATGAATGACACCCTCCGAGTTAGCGGATTTGATGATCTCTTCTTGTAGATCGTGACCGGCCTGAGCGAGGCCATCGTTGTTGCTCTCATTATCACTTGGGCGGTTCGAATCATCAAGGTCATGCTTGCGAAGGAGTTCTATTTAGCGGACCGCAGCGCCCGGGTCTTTTCCGCGAGTGAACGGGGGCTTGACAATCCCTTAATAGAGCTATATTCTAGTACTAGAATATAATGAGGTAAAGTGACCAACGCAGAGCTTGCCATTCTCTCCCTGATCGCCGAGAAAGACTGCCATGGCTACGAGATCGAGTCCCTGATCGAGGAGCGCGGCCTGCGCGAGTGGACCGAGATCGGGTTTTCGTCGATCTACTACCTTCTGAAGAAGCTCGAGAAGAAGAAATGGATTACGGGCAAGGTCGTGCGCCAAGCAGGGCCCGGACGTTCGCGGGTTGTCTATCACATCTCTGCCGCAGGATGGAAAGCTTTGCGCGCAAGTACGTTAGAAGCACTTTCGGTCCCCCATCGCACAACATCGCCCATGCAGGTGGGCTTGGCTAACCTCCCAGCAGTCTCGAAGGATGAGGCGCTCGCCGCCCTACGCCAGCAGAGCGAAGGACTCAGCGAGCACCAGGGACGCCTCCAGGCCAGGCGGGAATCTCAGCAGCCTCTGCCCTTCTTTGTAAATGCCATGTTCGATCTCGCGCTTATAAAAATCACCACAGAGCTTGATTGGCTGGACCAATTCATTAAACAACTGGAGCAGATGCATGACGAAAATTGATTTTAAAAAGGAATGGAAACACTTATATAACCCTACGAAAACGAAATTCACGATCGTAGATGTGCCGAAAATGCAGTTCCTGATGGTAGATGGTCACGGCGATCCCAACACGGCTCAGGAATACCAGGATGCCCTCGAAGCGCTTTATGGTGTAGCTTACAAAATGAAGTTCATCAGCAAGAAGACTCTGGAAAGAGACTATGTCGTTCCTCCGCTGGAAGGGCTTTGGTGGGCCGAAGATATGGAGACTTTCAGCACCGCGCGGGACAAAAGCCAGTGGGATTGGACGATGATGATCATGACCCCTGAATGGGTCACGGTGGACATGTTCGCAAATGCGGTCGAGCAGGTGCGCGAGGCCAAGAATCCACCGTCTTTAGAAAAAGTCCGCTTGGAGCAGTATCATGAGGGTTTGTCAGTACAAATCATGCATGTGGGCTCCTTCGATGACGAGGGACCTGTTCTAGCAGAGATGCACAGCGAGTTCATCCC
>DAOWMX010000262.1 GCA_030642885.1 Anaerolineales bacterium
AGACGGTCGGCGCCGTCGCGATCATTTCAGCCGAGGGGCTCAAGCAAGCCGGCGTGGAGGAGTAACGGCTCGCTATTGAGGCTCACATCGGGCGGAGCAATCTCCTGACGGAAGGGTGCGGGAAGGTGTGCTTTTTCAAAATCTTCAACACCTTTCAGGGTTAAGATCCAACGCCTTCAAGCAACCTGTTATCTTACAACCTCCCGCAGGCTTTAAACCTGCGGGAGGTTTAACGCGCGTGTCTCATAGCGCTGACTGCACCCGCGACCGGAAGCAGAATTTCCGCACTCCACATACAACCTACAATCCCCTGAACGCGATAGGTGTAGGAAGGACCGGCAATTTTCCCGGTTCACTCGAAATGACAAGGAGAGGCGACCTTTCGCTTACTCGGCCGAACCCGCTTGTGCTGTTCTACAATTCCCATAACGCGTAGGGGCCGACCCGCGTGTCGGCCCGCCTTCCTTACACAACCAACTACCACTCAACCTCCCGCAGGTTTTCTTATCCTGCGGGAGGTTTATCTTGCTCACTACTGCGCTGACTGCGTTTGCGACCGGAAACAGAGCTTACGGGAGAATGCCAAACAAAGTGAGTAGCATAATCAGCGATCAATCGATAAAGCTGATGGAATCCCCGAGCCACTCCACCCGGTGGATTTTTGCTGTTGCCAGATCTACGAGCGGCAGCATTGTGGTTAGAGACCGGGGATCAGCGCTGGTGTAGCAAACCACTTCACCGGCCTCGTTTTTCGAGGTGAGGAGATTGTTGTTGGTTAGGAGTCGGAGGGTTTGACGCGCGACGGCAGGGGAGGGGTTGATCACCTTTACACCTTCGCCTGCAAGCTCCTGCAAGATAGGGATGATGAAGGGGTAATGTGTACAGCCTAAAACCAGGGTGTCAGCGCCCGAATCCAGTAAAGGCTGGATGGCGCGGCTCAAAATATTCCGGGTCTCTGGAGTGTCTATCTCGCCGGCTTCAATCTGTTCTACTAGATCGGGGATCGTCTGTGGGAGAACGGTAACGCCTTCTGCAAATCGTTCCACAACGGAGGCGAAAAGTTCCCCTTGAAACGTCGCTGGAGTGGCTAATACCCCCACGATGCCATTAAGTGTTATTTCCGCAGCGGGCTTTACAGCGGGTTCCATGCCGACAAAGGGCAGATCTGGGAAGCGGTTTCGAAGGGTATATAAGCTCGCAGCTGACGCGGTGTTACAAGCGACTACGATGAGTTTAGCGCCTTGCCTGAGCAGGAAAGTTGTGATTTCTTCGCTATAGCCCCGAACTTCTTCAAGAGAACGCGCTCCGTAGGGGACGTGCGCCTGATCCGCGAAATAATGCAGGTCTTCATGCGGCAGCAGATTCCGGATTTCACGCAGGATCGACAAACCCCCGACCCCAGAATCGAAGATGCCGATAGGTTGGCTGTTCATTAATCTTCTTCCCGGTTGGGGGACATTGCTATGGACTTCCTGTTCAGCATAGTTTCAACCGCAGGCTTCTCGTCTCAGTATAACGTATCCTGGTTCAAGCCAATTGCTTAAGATGGAGGAAAAGATATCAACGGGGCTGAATGAATGTGCAGTTTTGGATACGCGTTCGTAGGGATTACGACAGAGCGCAGGTGAGGACGGCAGTAAAGAGCAAAACCTGCCAGAAACAACCTGCAGCATTGGAATAAAAAAAGTGCAGTTTTCACTGCACTCTCATGTATACGTTTAGTGACGCTTCTCTTTCAATCGAGCTCGTTTTCCGGTGCGATCTCGCAGATAATAAAGTTTCGATCTGCGAACATGCGCCCTGCGCTGAATTTCGATCTTGTCGATTCGGGGTGAGCGCAGAGGGAAGGTCCGTTCTACGCCTATTCCATGAGATGCTGTCCGGCGGACCGTGATATTGGCGTTATTGCCTCCCTTACGGATACGGATCACAACGCCTTTAAACTCCTGAACCCGCTCACGCTCCCCTTCGCGAATTTTGAAATGGACTGAGACCGAATCCCCAGGGTTCAGTTCAGGTAAGTTTGTATTTACAGGCGCCTCGACAGCCTTTATCAGGTCGCTCATCGCTTTCATCCATCCTTCATACTTAGCTTTTACACATGACCGACCGCCCGTTCAAGCTGGGCGGCGGAAACGAAAGTATACCACATACCGTTTAATGCGGTCCAGGCAGCTTGTGAGAGCGGCTCTTTCAGGTAGACGGTGAGTTTATTCAGTGTTCTCCAACCAGAGCCGGGCAAGCGTAAGGCCAGCGATGGTTTTAGCGTCGCGGATACTCCCATTGGCAATCAGATCCCAAAGCTTCTCCCAGGGGATCTTATCGAGGTGGAGAACTTCGCCAGGGTCGGGAGGAAGGGGGGCGGAGTATAGCTCTCGAGCGAGGAAGAAGTGCAGGAATTCGGTTGAATACCCGGGAGCAAGAAAGGTTCCACCGAGAGGTGTTAGTTCTCCTGGCGCCATGCCGATCTCTTCGCGGCTCTCACGAGCGGCGCAACCTTCGGCAGACTCGCCTGGTTCTAATGTTCCCGCAGGCAATTCGAGGAGTTCTTCTCCAGCGGGATGGCGATATTGACGGACAAGCCACACTCGATCCTTTTCGTCAATGGGTATGAGTACGACTGCGCCAGGGTGTTCAACGATGTCAACGCGCGATGCAGCGTCTGCCGGCCCATCAAGCAGGTCGACGCGAACATTGAATGCTTTGCCAGCGAAAGCTCGTCGGGATTCAAGAACCTTATATTCCATGCCTGTATCTCCACATTAAAACGGGGCGACCTGACGGCCGCCCCGAACGGAACTTAGATCAGGAGGGTGTTAGGGGATGATGAGCTCATCTCCCGGGTAGATTATGCCAGGTGATGTGAGGTTATTTGCATCGATGATTACCTGCGGGTCTATTCCATACAAACGTGCGATCGACCAGACCCACTCGCCGGATTTTACAACGTGAATCGTTCCGCCTTCGATCGGAGTCTCCGTACCATCCGTTGGAGGTGCAGTATCTGACGTCGGGATCTTCAGCACCATCCCCACAACAAGCGCGCCTGAGTCAGCGAGTTCCTCATTGAGGTCGATGATGGCTTGTGGATCAACGTTGAATTCGCGGGCGATCTTGAAAATCCAATCTCCAGATACGACGACGTAGGTTGTGACTTGTACCTCGGGAGTAGCCGTTGGCTGATTCGGATCCGGTGTCGCTGTCACTAAAGGGTCGCTCGCCGGTAGAGGTGTGGGGGTACTCGTGTAGAGGGGGTCCCCAAGCGCCTGCGCGGTCTGCGTGAGGATTGCCGAGCGAACGGCATCCATCGTCGCTTGAGTCTCCGATTGCGCACCTGACGGCAATCCCTCATCCGTTTCCGGCGGAGGTGTAGATGCAGATCGTGTGCATGCGGTTAATCCGAGAGTGAGGATGATTAGAATAACGATCGTCAATCTCATTCGGCTCATGTTCGTCATGGGCTCCTCCTACGGTGATCCGGGCGGGAATCCGCCTTCAGATGACCTTCAAGCGCGCATAGTAGCACAGGTGTTTGGGCGCGTCAAGCGGCTTCGCTGGATATAATCCCTATCTACGGCTGGTAATCCCTTTATGTATTTTCCAGTCTTATGCCCTCATA
>DAOWMX010000283.1 GCA_030642885.1 Anaerolineales bacterium
AGCCTGGCTTCGATCGCTGAAGGAGGCGATGGCGGACGGGGTTGGGTTATGATCTGCCGCGACATTACGCATTTGAAGAACCTCGATGAATTAAAGATGCGGATGTTAACAGAAGCTGCTGGGAAAATTCGCCTGCCTTTAGCGCAAGCCATATCTCGATTAGCCGAGCTGGGAGATGCATCAGAAATCTCTGATGAAGACCGATCGGCAACGATCTATCAGCTCGCCAAGCTTCTAGGCAGGATACAAAGTTGGATGGATGAATTAATCTCCTTGGTCCGTGTGGAAGCGGGGATTGGGTACCAGACGGGCGAGGTTGTGTTTGCTGATGTTGCGAATAAAGATCTCCAAACACGTTTTGACGAGTTGAACAAAGAGCGCAATATACAATTGGTGCTCGAGATCGAGGACGATCTTCCAGAAATCCGTGTGGAGAAAAGCGTCTTCGAGAGGATACTTCAGGGTCTCATTAACCGCGCAGCCGCTCGCAGTTCTCGCGGCGGGACCGTAAGAGTTTCTGGGAAGCGGCATCAAGACCTTGTCTGGATTGAAGTGACGGATGACGGTTTGCAGAAGCGTAAGTCAGGCACCGTGGAAGAAAATGAATTCGAGGGGGAGGATTACCTGTACGAGCTCGAGGGTTTTGGATTGGAGATGGTCAAAGCAATTGTTAATCGAATGGGAGGCCAGGTCTGGGTTAGGGGGCAGGGCGCTGTAGGGAGCACAATCGCGATCTCCTTGCCCATTGCCGAGGGGGAACGGGAGCTGGCCTGACGAACGACTTGGTGAATACCGGGCAGCGTTTGTAGGATTAGGAAAAAGCTTAGAGAAGGAAAGATGTGAAGAATGGCTAACCCAGTTGTTTTAGTCGCTGATGACGATGAAGCAATGCTGCAATTAATGGTCCGCAGACTCGAAAAACAGGGCCTTCAGATTCATCAAGCTTCAGACGGGCGTGAAGCGCTCGTAAAACTTGAGAATACTAGCTTTGACCTGGTTGTGAGCGATATCTACATGCCCGGGGTCACCGGATTGGAGTTGCTGCAGCAGGCGAAAGAAGGCGATCCGCAAACTCAGGTGATCATCGTCACCGCCGGGGCGACGCTTGAAAACGCGGTAGAGGCATTGAACAACGGCGCTTTCGCGTATCTGGTGAAACCCTTTGATCATTACAGCGTCTTTGATAATGTCGTCGCCCGCGCGCTGCAATTCCGGCAGGCGCTTCTGGACAATGAGCGTCTGGCGAAAATCCAGCAGCGGCGGGGCGACATGCTGGAGGAAGAAGTCACCGATAGAGTTCAACAGCTTCAGCGAAGGCGGCGGGAATTGCTCGATTTACTGGCAAGCCTGCCGGATGGTGTGCTGGTTGTGGAGCCAGGTGGGCGGGTTGTGACAAGCAACCCAACCGCCGATATCTGGCTGGCGAAGGACCGTTCCGATCCAGATCACCCAATCCATAAATACCTGGGATCGCTGCACGAGGAATGGGCTTCTTCTGAGTGGGAAATAGATCTGGGTGGCACTTCTCTCGAACTTCAGACGCGGCCTTTACCGAAGACCACACCTGCAGAGCGAAAAGTTGTGGTCATTAAAGAATTGGGGAAGCAAGAAGAACAGCCCATTCTCGATCTCCCATGGAAGGAAATCGAGGGCAGCCTGGAATGGCTTATGCGTCAGCCTGTGGAAGACGCTGTCTCAACAAGGATAAAGGCGCTGCGGGAACTCTTCAGAGATCTCAAGTTAAAAGTCGGAGGACCGGGGGTGCGCATCAGTGGATTTGCGCCGCAATGGAGCGAATTGACTATTTCAAAAAGCTCAGGAACGAGGGATACTGGGGGTGAAATCAAGGCGACAGAACCCGCTGAAGCCATGATTGATGATGACCTGAAGAGTGAAGATGCGGCGAGGGGTGATTCGCCGCTCAGGAAGGAACGATGATCGACGAAATCGATCGCAGAACGCTCATGGGAGCGGATGAAGAGGATGCAGGCGACCGCCGGCAGCCTCTCTTCTGGTTGCTGTGGGCGTTATTGATCTTCTTTGTGCTCTTCGGGTGCGGGCAGAC
Organism: Anaerolineales bacterium; assembly: GCA_030642885.1. GTDB lineage: Bacteria > Chloroflexota > Anaerolineae > Anaerolineales > E44-bin32 > E44-bin32. The sequence continues at coordinate 2,066 of DAOWMX010000283.1, forward strand.
TGCCATGTGGTTCGACTCCGGCGGTCTTGAAAATGTGGAGATCCGTTCAGGGCTGACCGTAGATTACGGCATCTGGACGCCGGTCGCCTTTGGCGGCATCAATCCGCTCATCATCGCCGAAGCCGCGGGTGATAACGGCGGAATGATTATTCTCGCTTCGGATCCATCAAACTCCTGCTTCCTGCTCGGGAATTGTACGCCAAACCCGCCTTCTCCAACGGCTCTGCCGACGAGCACCCCCACGGTAACTTCTACACCGACGGACACGCCTACACCGACGAATACGCCTACAGCAACAAACACGTGGATCCCAACTTTTACGCCGACGACTACGGACACACCCACAATTACACCCACGCCCACTAATACGCCGACCCCGACGCCGCGGGTTTATCCGATTAAACTCGCAAACCCAGGAAACATTCCCCCTGGGCCGACGACGCTTCAATTTTCTATCATTGTCATTAATTACGGCAGTATCCCACCTGCGCATCTAACGGCTGTTATCGACCGTCTCCCACCAGGTATGAGTTATAACGGCGGTTGTGTGCCTGCTTGTGGGGCAAGCCCCGGTGACACAACGATCACGTGGAATGTGGATGAATGGATCCCACAAAGTGGCTTCAGCCGTTTCCGATTCATCGCTAACGCTGACGGTATTGCGGGTGAGGTGTTCCAGAACGAGGTTGAGACACAGGGCGGTAATTTTGAAACATCTGTAAATGTGAAGCGGGTCTATGTTTATACACCGACACCCACGAGCACTCCTGTGACAGCTCCCGTAGCGAACGACGATCCCACTGGAGCTCCAGCGACGACGTACGTTACGAATGAGGACGTCCCGCTCTCCCTTGGTGCGCCGGGTTTGCTCGCGAACGATACGGATGCACCCTGGGATACTTTATACGCCTTCCTGCTGGGCGCTCCGTCCAATGGTTCCGTAGTCGTCAACCTCGATGGCTCCTTTACCTACATACCTGCGCTTAATTATTTCTCACCGCCCGGAGTTCCGGATACCTTCACGTACGAAGCCTGCGACGGTCTTGTGGGTGTGGTGGGTAGGTTGTGTGATAGCGCAACCGTCTATATCACGGTCAATTCCGTGGAAGATACGCCCATAGCGAATGATGATCCTGATCCTCCATTATTGTCTTATTTGGTCAAT
>DAOWMX010000220.1 GCA_030642885.1 Anaerolineales bacterium
CTTTATCTCAACGAGCTGTGACTGAAGCTCGAGAGTTGATGCTTTCCTCGGTCAACCTTCTTAAACCCGCAGATGGTGAACCGGTTGTCGGTCCCACAAAAGACATGGTCCTCGGTGTTTATTACCTGACGATGATTAATGAGGGCAAAGAGCATGTAGGCGCCGGCAAAGCCTTCTCTGACATGGATGAGGTGGAAATGGCGTATGCCCTCGACAAGGTCAGTATCCATGCCCCTATTAAACTTTCCACAGCAACATGGTACGACGAGAACGATGAACGCTTAGCAGCGCAAGAGGAGCGTATCATCGACACCACAGTTGGACGCGTAATCTTCAATCGGATACTCCCTGAAGAACTTCAGTTCGTCAACCGGGTTCTTGACAAAGGGGCTATTCAAGATCTTGTAGGAGACGTTTACCGGTTCCTACAAGAAGATGGCACTCCTGAGGTTGTAGACGCAATCAAAGACATTGGGTTTGCCTATGCAACCAGATCTGGGACGACGATCGCTATTTCGGATATCACGGTTCCATCATCGAAGCAGGATATCATTGCGACAACTCTCGAACAAGCCGAAGCGGTTCGAGTGGATTACCGCCGTGGACTCCTGACAGAACAGGAGCAGACTGAGCGGATTATCGACCTATGGCAGAAAACAACATCGGCTGTCGCCGAAGCGGTTGAGGCATCCATGGATCCGGCGGGGAACCTGAGCATGATGGCGATTTCTGGTGCCACGAAAGGCGGGTTTGGTGCGATTACGCAGCTCGCCGGGATGCGCGGTTTGATGGCAGATCCAGCAGGCCGCATTATCCCCTTACCTATCCGTTCCAGTTTCCGAGATGGATTATCTACGTTGGAATATTTCATCTCGACTCACGGCGCCCGAAAGGGTCTAACGGATACTGCCCTCAGGACTGCGGACGCTGGATATCTGACCCGCCGTTTGGTGGACGTAGCCCAGGATATGATCATCAACGCCGAGGATTGTGAGACGGAGAAAGGGATCTGGATACGACGGTCGGATGATGTTGCCGGTCAGGAGTTCGCCCCACGCCTCTATGGACGATTTGCAGGGAGCAAAATAGTAGACCCTGATACCGGCGAAGTGCTTATCAAAAAAGGCGCCATGATCGACCTGGAGTCTATTAAAACGATCGCCGCGTCGGGTGTTCAAGAAGCCTTCGTTCGCTCACCTTTAACCTGCGAGCTGCAATTCGGGATGTGCCAGCAGTGTTATGGTATGGATCTTGGCCGAGGCAACGTGGTTGAGCTTGGATCAGCCGTCGGCATCGTAGCGGCGCAGTCGATCGGTGAGCCGGGCACACAGCTTACGTTGCGAACGTTCCACACTGGCGGTGTTGCTGCGGGGGGAGACATCACGACGGGTCTACCGCGTGTTGAGGAGTTGTTTGAAGCGCGGAAGAAACCTAAGGGTGAAGCTGTGATCGCTGAGATTGCAGGAACGATCCAAGTTCTTAACCCTGAAGTTCCGGATGGTCCCCGGGTGGTTCACGTCGTCAATAGTGAATTGATTCCGGATGAATACAACGTCCCCGGCAATTGGGCGATGCGCGTAGAAGATGCGGACGAAATCGATGCAGGAGCGCTTATCGCGAAGCGTGGCGAATCGGAGATCACCGCGAGTCACGCGGGACGAGTACACATCAAGGATCGAAAAGTCACCGTCTCTTACGATCTCCTGGAAGAAGAATCCTATGACATCCCCGCAAGTTCACGACTCCTTGTGAAAGAGGGGGACAAGGTCGAGGCAGGCTTCCAGATCACGGAAGGATCATTGAATCCTCATCGCATCTTAAGCATTCTTGGACGGGAGGCATGCGAGCTTTATTTGCTGACCGAAGTTCAGAAGGTCTACCGCTCGCAGGGACAGAATATCAATGACAAGCACTTCGAGGTCATCACTCGCAAGATGCTTTCTAAGGTTCAGATCACGCAGCCAGGCAGTACGGAACTGCTTCCGGGCGATCTCATCGATCGATATTACTTGCAGAGGATGAACGAGCAAGCGTTGAAAGATGGGGGACAGCCCGCGCAAGCTATGCAAGTTCTGCTTGGAGTAACTAAGGCTTCGTTGAGCACGGAATCCTTCCTCTCGGCTTCATCCTTCCAGCACACGATCAAAGTACTGGCGGGCGCAGCAATAGAGGGAAAAATCGACTACTTGCGGGGTTTAAAAGAAAACGTGATCATCGGCAAGCTAATCCCAGCGGGCACCGGCTTCCCTGGCAAAGAAGTCGCTCTACACGATGAGAGAATAGATGGGGAGGCCAAACCCTCCTCTGATTTCCAACCTGAGAACGAAATCGTTGAAGCAGAGGCAGCTGTAGCCGATTAATTGGAACGGTTGTCTTTATACTAATCGTTGACAGGTTGATAACACACTCGTTATAATGCTACGTCTGCCCCAGCGCAAAGACGTTGGGGCGGGTGTATGAATCCCCAACTTCCCCGCCGGCTAGCAGTTGCCGTAACAATTACTGCGGGTGCGGTGGTGAAGCGAAGCTGGAGGAAGTGAATGAAGTACGCAATCGTAAGTTCAGGTGGTAAGCAATATATCGCCCGAGAAGGGGAGCCCATAGAAGTCGATCGGCTGCAGCTGGATATAGGCAAACCGGTTGAGTTTAAGGAAGTGCTCCTTGCAGTAGATGGCTCTACAATCAAAGTCGGCACGCCGTTGGTCAAAGGGGCTTCAGTTAAAGGCAAAGTGCTCGACCAGGTAAAAGCCAAGAAGATCATCGTCTTCAAATATATCCCGAAGGAACGTTATCGTCGCAAGAAGGGTCACCGGCAGCAATATACGCGTGTGTCCATCGATAAAATTATGCTTCCTTCGGCTGAAAAGAAAGCGACGAGCAAAAAAGAAGCTGGCAAAGCGGAAAAGCCCCCCGCGAAGACGGCCACGAAGAAGACTGCTTCGACGGTGAAGAAAAACACAGCAAAGGTTTCTAAAAAGGAAACTGGAACCAGCAAGGAAAAGAAAACAACTAAAGCTAAGTCAACGTCAGCAAAGACTGGTTCCAAAACTTCTTCTACCGGTAAAAAATCTACGGCAAAAGAATAGTGTAGGGATAAGAGAATGGCACATAAAAAAGGCGGCGGCTCAGTCCGCAACGGACGTGACAGTCACTCCAAGCGACTGGGTGTGAAAAAATTTGGCGGTGAGCGTGTGCGATCCGGTAATATTCTGGTGCGCCAACGCGGAACCCGCATTCACCCTGGGCTGAACGTAAAACGTGGCAAAGATGACACGCTCTATGCTGTTGCAGAAGGGTTTGTCCACTTCGATTTCGTTCGCAAAGGACGTAAGCGCGTTAACGTAGTCCCAGAATAAATACCCCATATCACGTGGCAGGAACAGATCGGTGCAGTTAGCGCCGGATGTCGATTGTCAGGTGATGAGGTATTGGCTCCTAATTGGTGAGGTTGAAATCTGATGAAAGAAAATATCCATCCGAAGTATTTCCCCAACACAACAGTCGTTTGTGCATGTGGCAACACATGGCAAACAGGATCTACGGTTGAATCGATTCACACTGATGTCTGCTCAAAATGTCACCCTTTTTACACGGGTGAGCAGCGCATTGTTGATACAGAAGGGCAGGTTGATCGCTTCTACAAGAAGCTCGAAGCGCGGCAGCAGCACATTGAGGATGCAGTATCCCGTGAAGCTGCGAAAACATCACCAGACCTTCTCATCGCAGAATTGGAACTTAGCGCTCGTGCGGAGTCGTCATTAGCAAAAGCAGGCGTTCTGGACGTCGGCAAAGCGATTGAGATGATGGCCGAAGGCGATCAGGCATTACTTGATATCGATGGTTTTGGGCGAAAGAGTCTTGCGGATTTGAAGCGAGCCTTAAAAAGGCGTGGTTTTGAATTGCCAGAGGCTGCACTAGAACCGCAGGCTTAGAACTTCCAAGCTTGCTCAAATAATAGGCTGGTGTAAACTCAGGGCAGGTGTTTAAGCACCTGCCCGTTATCTTTGGTTAAGGAGTTAATAGATCATATGGGCCATCAAACAGGAAGCGTGGAGGTTGTCACAGGATCAATGTTTTGCGGTAAGACTGACGAGATGATTAGAAGGTTAAGGCGCGCGGTTATCGCCCGGCAGAAAGTCCAAGTCTTTAAACCTAGTATTGATACGAGATACTCTACGGAAAAACTCGCATCTCACGCTGGAACAGA
>DAOWMX010000098.1 GCA_030642885.1 Anaerolineales bacterium
ATGGGTACGAACCACTTTGGGAGCGCTTGTGAGCCCTCGCGGCTGGCGACCATGAATACGAGCTCGCCAGGACCAGCCTGCTCGGTTGCATCAGCAGCAATTTCGAAATTCCCTGTGGGTTGTTGGTTCTCATCCAAAACGTGGACGACCAGGAACTTGATCCCCTCAAGGTCTTCGTATTTTCTCGTGGCGACAACCGTTCCGACGACGCGTCCAAATTTCATAACTTGTCCATCACCCGAGTGCGAAAGCGAGTCGCATCTCCAAGGTTATTCCACATCTCTTCATGCAGTTGTGGGATCACGATTTCCCACACGAGCATGCCGGGGCTTTCCAGAGCGCCCACGCCGATTTCGACGGCTGCTTCAACATCGGCAACGAGGCCGGAGAAAAGCACGATCCCTTTTCCTCCCAGTCCATCGGCGAGGCGAATCTCGAGCAATCGAACTTCAGCGCCCTTGATGCCTGCATCGGCGGCATGAATCGCAGCGGCAACGGTCTTTGTCTCGATCACGCCGAGCGCATCCGTCTTCTCGGGCACGCGTCCCCCGCCAATCGAGCTCACAACCTCGCGGTGGACCTGTGGCAGGTAGACGTAGTCGATTACGTGTGACCCGCCCAGGTCGCGGCCCTCAGCGAGAGACTCCTCCACGTCGGCGACTTCGCCCCCGATCAAGACGAGGTACTTTCCCGGTTGGACGGTTCCGGTCTTGATGAGGTAAATAGGGGCGCGTTTGATCATGGCGTCCGCGGCATGGATGCCGGCGGCGATGCTGTCGAACTCAACCAGCGCGAGCGCCGGTTCGAGTAAATTACCATAGGTTACTTTTTTCTTGGCCATAATGGTTTACACAATTCGGAACGAATCTTTCAACACGCATCGGCGGACGCGGCTGAAGCTGATGGGATTGGTGATCCCCTCTCCGGTGGGGCTGGCGATCGTATAAGAGCAAAAACCCTCACCGCCGAAACCCACACCCGCAAAGGAGGGGCCGTTCTTTACGAAGATGCTGCAATCCATCTCCCGAGCCATGCGGCTGAGGTTGTCCAGGTTCTTCGAGTGCATGGTGGCTGTGTGCCGGAAACCATGTTCGTAATGTTTCGCCAGGTCGATGCCCTCGTTAGCATCGCGCACGCGAACGATGGGCATGATGGGCATCATCTGCTCTGAGGGTACGAGTGGGTGGTCGTGGGGTACTTCCACGATGATCAAGCGGATTTCATCCCCTACTTCGACCCCGATCTCTTTGAGCAGAACGTTGGCATTCTTGCCGATGAAAGCCTTGTTCATCGTCCCATGCTTCCCTGGGGTTGGAATCTCTGTGAAGATCGATTTCATCAAAAGGTCCAGTTGCTGCAAGTCGATCTCATAGGCGCCATGAGTGCACATCACCCGCTTCAATGCATCGGCGACAGAGTGGACGACAAAGACCTCTTTCTCGTCCGTGCAGATGATATTGTTGTCGAAGGATGCGCCGCGCACGATATCACTGCCGGCTTGCTCGATGTCGGCGGTTTCACCCACGACTACAGGAGGATTTCCGGGTCCAGCGCAGATCGCGCGTTTCCCGCTCTTTAAAGCCTCGCGCACAACACCAATCCCGCCGGTCACGGTGAGCAGGTTCACATCATTGTGCTTCATGATCTGCTGCGCAGTTTCTATCGTTGGTTCTGCGAGGGCGCAAACCAGATTTGGCGGACCGCCAGCTTCAACGATGGCTTCATTGATCAGCTGCACGGCGTGATTGGAGCATGCTCTCGCGCCGGGATGTGCGTTAAACACAATGGCGTTTCCGGCTGCGACCATGCTAATGGCGTTGCAAATTACGCTTGAAGTCGGGTTGGTGCTGGGAATGATGGCCCCAATCAAGCCGTAGGGTGCATATTCGACGAGCGTTAGCCCCCCGTCACCGCTCCAGGCTGTCGGGTCGAGGATCTCGGTGCCAGGGGCTTTATTTGCATTCACCAGGTTTTTATCGATCTTGTCCTCATAGCGCCCCATACCCGTTTCTTGCCATGCTTCATAGGCGAGGAGCTGGGCGTTTTCGCGCATCACGCGGCGGATGTGGAAGATCATCTGCTCGCGGATGGAGAGGGGCAGTTCATTTAACTGTTTATATGCCAATCGTGCGGCGGCGACAGCGCTATCGACATCCGCGAATAGGTTATCGCCGTGGCGCAGAACGGGTGCTGGTGGAGGCGGCTGCACGGGATCTTTTGGCTGCGGCAGCGGTCCTTGGCGCACGCGTTCCCCCTGCTGAAGTTCGTCCATAACCTGCTGAACGATGGCGTCAATTCGTGTGTCGTCCAACATCATCCTGCCTCGGATTTGTCATACTTCACGTCACCATCGACTTCGAGGACATCGACGATGGCCATGATTACGCCGTCGCAAGGTCTATCGCGGGTGAATTTCGTTTGCCGGGCGGCGCTGCCTGTGGCGTATAGCACAACTTCACCTAATCCTGCGCCAACGGCATCCGCAGCCACACGATAGCCGCCAGTTTCCTTGCCCTCGATGTCGAGCTGCTTGAGCACAAGAAACTTGAGACTCTCGAGGCTTTCCTCTTTCCGAGTGGCGACAAGTGTGCCAACAACTTTACCTAGTAGCATAGGGCACTCCATTTCGATGACCGCTGGGTTCGGGCGAAAAGATGCTGCTGACGGGGAAGCAAGCCGTATAGTAGGTGCGGTCCTGTCCTGCTCCGCTTCCTCGAGGAACACGTTCTCGATTCCCCGTCAAGATATTTCGAATCGCCCTCAGTACACGATCACCAATGTCGTCGGTCAGTGCAGCGTGAGTTTATCCCTCAGCTGGTCCCCGGCCGAGCGGCAGTGTGACGTCTACGTTTGCATGCGGGCGTGGAATTACGTGGATGGCGGCAACTTCACCGACCTTCTCCGCTCCGCGTGCACCGGCTTCAACGGCAGCTTTAACCGCGGCGACGTCGCCTCGCACGACGGCGGTGACAAAACCTCCGCCGGTCTTCTCGTACGAGACCAACTCGACTTTGGCGGCCTTAACCATCGCGTCCGCGGCTTCGACCATCGCCGGATAGCTTTTGCATTCGACCATGCCGAGCGCTTCCGTCATACCATATTCTTCTGCCATGTGATCCTCCTGAGGAGCAAGAATTACTTTCTTCGATAGATATTCCCGGCTCAATTTTTTGGCAATCTAGTTTCACCTGACGCGAATTGAAATTCTTTCACGTCTTCTTTGGATAGCCTTCGAACTCATTGTTTGCGTTTTGATACCATTTCGCGGCCGCTTACGCCTTCAATGGAAGCCACCGCCGCGCTGTATCCTGCCATGATGTCACGCTCTTCACCGCCGAGGTATACCCGACCGAAGCTCCCGAAGGCGCGCACATCAAGGATGTTAATATTGGCTGCTTTCTCCGCTTCATTAGCGGCGAGGGCTGCATAGCCGGCGGGTTCCACTTCTAAAACGTACAAGGTCTGCCCGGCTAAAAGCATATGCCCGTAGCGCATGCGGTTGATCAGCTGAACCTGATGGGCGTCGATATTGCGGATGATCTGACTGGAAACGACGCGCGGTTTTATGCGGTCCGATTCTTCCAAATCAAGCGCTTCGAGAATTGCTGCACCGGCGGCGCGGACCTCCGCCTGGTCGCTGTGGTGCACCTCGAGCAGCCCGAATAATCGCTCCACAATCTGCATGCCCGGACGCACTCGGGTTGATTTAAGGGCAATGTCAGTTATGCGATTGATTTCAATGCCGGGGGATATTTCCACCCATAGAGATGTGTCGTTAGGGAGGGGGAGAAATCCCTTGACAACCGTGCCTAAGTAGCCGGCATGCTGCAGTTGCAGATTATCGAGAAATATGTATGTGCGTAGATCAACGGTCATAGATGATCCTCCTTCTAGCTTCCCTTCTCAACGCCCTGGACGATTTTTACACTTGCGCTGGCGCCGATCCGCGACGCGCCGGCAGCGATCATTTTCTGGGCATCTTCGAAGGTGTGAATGCCTCCCGCCGCCTTTACGCCGATTGAAGGCCCAACGACTCGGCGCATGAGGGCGACATCTTCAGGTGTAGCGCCGCCGGGGCCGAATCCTGTTGATGTTTTTACGAAGTCCGCCCCTGCAACTTTGGAGAGCTGCGAGGCGATGACTTTCTCTTCATCCGTCAGTAATGCAGCCTCGATAATGACTTTGAGGAGCGCGTTTCCAGCGTGACACACTCGGGCGATGGAGGCGATATCGCGCTCGACGAGTTCGTAATCGCGGGATTTCAGTGCGCCGACGTTGATAACCATGTCGACCTCGGTCGCCCCGTCGCGGATGGCTTGTTGAGTTTCGAAGACCTTGACCTCCGTCGGCGTCGCGCCGAGTGGAAAGCCCACAACTGTGCATACAGGCACCCCGCTTCCCTCGAGAAGCTCTGCGCAGAGTTTTACATTCGTCGGGTTGATGCATACCGATGCAAATTGATATTTCCGCGCTTCGTAGCAAAGTTGGGCGATCTGATCGTGCGTCGCCTCGGCTTTGAGCAATGTATGATCGATGAGGTGGGCGACGCTCGTGTCAGTCGGTGCGATGCCAAGCGTGCTGGCGACGCGGTCAGCACCTGCGGTGACGACTGGATGGACGTGGTCCATATAGGTGTCGGAGCAGATGTCTGGGGCGCGTGCCCCGCCGTTTTTAGCGGAGGGCAGCTCCTGGTCGTCCTGGATCAGGATCAGGACCTGGTGTGTGATTTGCTCGATGATGCGTTCGATGGTCTCGTCATCCAGTTCTTTCATCTTCTTTACCTTTAGATTCATTTCCATTACTTGTGTAACTCCTAGTAGAGATTTATGATTGCTTTGTAAATCGCTGTTCGATTTGCATGATTTTATCCACACGACGAGCGTGCCTTCCACCGCCGAAGGGGGTTTCGAGCCAGGTCTTCACAATCTGCTTCGATAAATTAGCGCCCAGGAGTCCTGCGCCGAGCGTTAAGACATTGGCGTTGTTGTGCTCCCGGCTATTTGAGGCCGTTGCCTGGTCATAGCACATTGACGCCCGAACACCGGGCACTTTATTCGCTGTCATGCAAGAGCCAATACCCGCTCCGTCGACAATGATTCCGCGCCAGGCGCGGCCGTCAGCCACAAGTTGGGCCACGGCGAAAGCGAAGTCCGGGTAGTCTACTGATTCCGTACTCTTGGTTCCACAGTCGATTACGCCGTAGCCGAGCTCGCCCAGATAGTTTTTCAAGCTCTCTTTCAGCGTATATCCACCGTGATCCGCGCCAATAGCGACCAATTTTTCAGCGCCTGTCCCTGGAGCAGGGGTGGGGATCGCAACCTTCGAAGGAGATGCAGCTAGTTGTCCTTTGAGTATGGTTATTCGCCGTTCCATGGCGGTTTGCCGGGCGAGGGGTGTAACAATTGACTCCGCAGGAGTTTTAAATTCACTGCCGTGAGGCAAGTCCTTGATGTCCAGCTCCGTCACGAGTTGCCCTGTAGATCGCTGCGAGGGTTGGAAATGCCGGCCGATTTTTTCGATTTGTCCCTCGCTCACACCTGTAGCGGGGACGATGGAGAGTGATTGTGAGGTAGTAGAATCGCCTTCACGGATCGTGATGTGGCGATCCATCGCCACTTGTCGAGCAAGGGGCGTGACTAATGCGCCCTGAGGGACAGTGAAGGATCCGCCAAAAGGAAGGTCTTCGATGTCCTGTTCGGTGACTAACTGGTCCGTCTTTCGTTGTGGAGGGCTGTAATGTCTCCCTGCCATCTCAATCTTCTCTGTGCTGACCATTGAGTCTGGAACGATCGATAGCGCACGTGAGTCGGGTTCACTATCTCTAAGGATGGAGATATGGCGGTCCATCGCCACTTGGCGTGCCAGAGGGGTGACTATTGAGTCTTTTGAAACCCTGATTTCTCCCCCATAGGGGAGGTCATTCACATCGAGTTCTGTGACCAAGTTGCGCGCCGCGCTTCTTGATAGCGCTGGGGTAGGATTTGGTTTTCCCAACGTCCTGTAAACAACTCGACTCACGAGATTTCGGATATTTTTCTCGTCGCTCACGAATGCTTTCTCCTAAACACGGATCGCCAGGTGCGCGGGGCAGGGTGCCGCCGATCACTTCGCGCTCAGATCAGGAATTCCTCTTCACGCCTGATACCCATGGCCTCGCGCAGCTTTCCTTGGCCTTGAAAACGCAGGATCTCAACTTCAAAGCGTGACCGGTCTCCCCGGAATAGCGCATGGAAGTATTCAATGGGCGTGCCATCGTCTAAATAGCTGATGCTCTCGATGCGGATCAGGGGCGATCCAAGCTCGATTTCCAAAAGGTTTGATTGCTGCTCGTTGGCCCCGACGGCGTCGATCAACCGCCGACCACGCACGATTCTCAGGTCATACTCCTTCTCCAGGTATGCGTAGAGAGACTCTTCGGTGAGATCCGCGGAAACTAACTTACGGCAAGGTTCATAGGGTAAGAATGAGGCTACGAGAACGACCGGTTCATCCTCGACAAATCGCAAGCGATTGATCTTGATTACCGGCGTAAGATCTTCCAATTGAAGGTTGGCAGCGACTTTTTGGGATGCGGGCAAGATTGACTGTTCGAGGATTTTGTCCGCCATTTTTAATCCCCGCTCGGTCATATCTTGATGGAAGCCAACGAGTGAGTGCACAAGGCTTGTGCTGCTGATCTTCGGCTCGGCGACGAAAGTGCCCTTGCCTTTCTCGCGCAGGACCAACCCCTCGTATGTCATTTCTTGTAGTGCCTGACGAACGACTGTCCGGCTAACTTCGAAGTGCTGGCAGAGTTCAGGTTCACTCGGGAGCTGATCGGCGGGCTGCCAGCGTCCACTCTCGATTTGTTCGCTCAGGGCATTCTTGAGCTGGAGATAATAGGGTATCGGGGAATCGCGATCGATGGATATTCCCGATTTAACCGGTTTTGAACCTCTCGGTGTCATTGGTGCTCCGTCCCTATTCTGAGAAAACCTGTAATACCATCATTAACTACTTGTACTCTTGTTATTACAAGTTAAATTATTCTAGAGGATTTGGGGATGAATGTCAAGTAGTTGGTTTGGATTAGTCGTTATGTAAGGTTTGGGAGGGGCTATCTGGAGGGGGAAGAGAGTGTGGTTCCTCGGAGCGGAAAAGCAAATCCAGGGAGGTCGCTCGCGACCTCCCTGGATGTACGATTAAGTGATATTTAGAAAATACCCAATAAACTATCGAGGCTCCAGACGGCGCCAGCGTCTAACACAATGATGATTACCTGAGCCGCGATCATCATCAAATTCTGACCCTGTTCGCACTGATATGCCGGATTGACAGATCTATCCTTTGGTTTGACGCCTGCAAGCGCAAGATAGTTAAGGTTCATGAAGATCCCGACGAGCGCAGAAATTGGCGTCAGAAATCCGAGTGTCAGCCCGACCCCCGTTGCCGTCTCGCCGGCGATGACGAGGTAGGGGAACCAGCTGCGGTTTTTGCTGACCATTGATTTGATCAGAGAAGCGAAAGCCGGCACGGGGTGGTTATCCGCCAGAGAAATCGTCCAGTCGACCATGCCTCCGTCGATGAATTTGCGCAGCGGTTTGTGCAGCACACTCTTGAGCCACCACAAACCGACGGCAATGCGTAAGATTGCTAACCAATGGCTGGCACTGAGAAAACCGAAAATATCTTGCATGACTCCTCCGTTCTTTTAGGTTGGCAAATATTACCCAGCCCCTATTCGCTCACCAAACCATTGAATTGATTATTTAGAGTGGCAGGGATTAGGATGTGGATGACGTCCTAACCTATGGATGAGGCTATCTATTAGTTTTCTTACCTCGCAACTTTAAGGCA
>DAOWMX010000172.1 GCA_030642885.1 Anaerolineales bacterium
CCTGATTCAAGTCGGGAATGTCTTTGTGGATTAATTGATCCTGAAGGTTGAGCGTATTGGTTGAGATGACTACGGGCAGCCCATTTTGTGTCGCCCATGCGAAGGCAGGGGCCAGGTAAGCCATCGATTTCCCTGTCCCCGTTCCCGCCTCGACCAATAAGTGCTTGCTCTCGGAGAGCGCCTCTGTTACCGCTCTCACCATGCTGATCTGCTGTGGACGATCTTCATATCCTGGGAATGCGCGTGCCATCGACCCGCCCGGTTCGAAAATGGAGGCAATCTCCTCCACATCAAGTGGTTCTGGTTCAACCGATGGGGTGAGCTTTTCTTCCGGGATGATGGCTTTTGGGAACAGGGTCGGGAATTCACCCTTTGTAGATTCTTCTTTCTCACGTCTCTCACCGTAGGCCAGATCGAACACCCAGCCGGCTCCCCATTCAATCTCCTCTCCGTAGCGGGTAATCTCCTCCAGGATGGGGAATGGGATTGCACGCGCTTCCTCGTATAACTGAAGAAATACCTGGCGAGTTGTGTGGGCGTCATCTATCGCCCGGTGGGCGGCTTGCACAGGTACGCCGAGCGACTGTGCCAATGCCTGGAGGCCATAGCGTCCCTGGGAGGGGAGCATGACAGATGCCAGGTCGAAGGTGTCGAGGTAGGAATTTAGCTCGAATAAGCCGCGGCGTTTCATGAATGCCAGATCGAATTGAATGTTATGCCCCAGGATGGGCAGGTCGCCGACGAAGGCATCTAGATCGGAGAGAACCTGTGTGATACGTGGAGCACTGGAGACCATGGCGTCCGTAATGCCGGTGAGTTGAACGATGGCGGGAGGGATCGGACGACCGGGGCATATGAGTTCCGACCATTCATCTTCGACGCGGTCGCCGCGAAATCGAACCGCGCCGATTTCAATGATGGCGTCGCGAGTGGGATCCAGACCGGTGGTCTCGAGGTCGAAGGAGATTAGTGATTGCATAGGATTGAAGGTGCATTATAGCATCCATGATAGTGCCCTATGCTATACTGCGAAGGCATTATTGAGGAGAAGAGTTGGCGCGGGATCATTCCGAGATCACGACTTTAGTAAGGGTAACGAATGAAGGAAAATGGTGTTCTCCCTTATAGAAGATCAGGATTCAAGGCCGGTGCGCAATGAAAGAACCGGCGATGGATGAAATGTCGCTGGCGCAGCGAGCGGGTTCAGATCCCGAGGCTTTCGGCGAGCTGTACGAACGGCACGTCCGGAAGATTTACAACTATATATATTACCGGACGGGGAACGTTCACGATGCGGAGGACCTGACAGAGATGGTCTTTCAGCGAGCGCTGCGGCATGTGGCAAAGTTCGAGGATAAAGGAGTTCCCTTCACGGCCTGGTTGTATCGCATAGCGCACAACCTGGTTGCGAACTGGCACCGCGATCGCAGTCGTCGCCCGATCGTCCCGCTTGATCAGTATGTAGCGGTGAGTGAAGTATCCAAGCATCCTGAATCGGAGGCGATGGCTTTTGAGGAGACCGAGCTACTGATGACAATCGTGCGGCAACTTCCTCCCGACCGACAACAGCTGCTGATCCTTAAATTTGTTGAGCGTATGTCGAACGCGGAGATTGGAGATGTTATGGGTCGAAGTGAGGGGGCGGTTAAAAGCCTATATCACCGGACATTGAATGCCCTCCGCGCTGAAGCAAAACGTCTGGAGGAAGAGAGTTCCGCAGCCAGATTATTAAAAGATGAAAAAGTGGGATGAAAATCAAATGGATGCAAGTCTAAGCGAAAAGCGGTTGGAAGAGCTGCTGTCGGACGTCCTTGTCCCGGTCGAGCCCAGTGTGCAATTTATCAAGCGATTGCGCGCTCGATTGGTCACCTATCACGGCAGAGGCCCGCTCTCGATCTGGATGGTCATCGTTGTAATCGCGACGGTATTTTTGTTGGCGGTCACCTCGATCGGGTTGGTCATTCGCATTTTCCTCGGTTGGGTAAGCCTGATCGGGCTCATCTCCAATCGGCGACGGATGAAGTCTGAGACAAGAGTGGCGACGTAGGCTTGCGTCGTTCCTGCTAGTAATAATATTGAGCGTGAATGGACCTCTGGGAAAGAGGTTTTTTCATTCATGGTGAATTCCCGAGGAGCGTAATAGGGATTTCTCGCGGAGTGTAGCCTGCGAAGTCCCCCGTTCCGCTCTGCGCCCCTCGCGGAGCATCCAGTAGGGGCGAAGCGAAGCGGAGAGGGGTTTGGGGGGCGAAGTCCCCGACCGAAGGGAGTGGGGAGCATAGTCGAAGGGCTGCTGCGCGGCTCTCTCGAAATGACAAAGTGAGGTGGACGGTTCTATATCCTGTCATTTCGAACCCCTGGATGGGTTGAGAAATACCTGATGTGTCTCAATATCGTGTGCGATTCTTTGTGAATAAGGGGATTAGTATTCCTTATCAGGGACCTTTCCACAATTATTATTAATCAACGATAATCTATCGGATTTTTCTCGATGTATATCCATCCGCACAATTAATTGAAATGAGGTAGCTAATGAAGTTGAATTGGAAACTCCTTATCCCTACTGTATTGACCTTCAGCATCCTTGCCGGATGTGCGCCGACGGTTGAAGAACCCGCCGCTGAGATTCCGCCTTCGGTAGAAGAACCCACCGCTGAGAATTCGCCCCCGACTGCCACCAGCGAAATGCAGGAGGAAAACACCCCAACATCCGCCCCACCAACCACAGAGGAAATTTTCCCCGATCCGCTCACCGGGAGAATTCCGGTTATCTTCTCACATGGCGGCGCTCCCTGTGATATCGGGGGGATGGTTTTTCTCGCCAAACATCCAAATGTGGATTTCATAGGATTGGTACTCAGCAGAGGCGAGATCCACCCAGAAATCGCGGTGGATCTTTGGCCTGTATTTTTATACGATGTTTTGAATTCCAAGGGCACGGCCCTCGCGCTTGGATCAGACGAACGCATGGATCCAAACTCACATGAGTTCCCCGAAGCCTGGAGGGAATTCGCTGACAATTTCTGGGGATTAGCCTTACCGGAACAGGTGACTGAATTTGAACCAGCTCTCGGACCTGATTTGATCATTGACCTGGTTAATAACTCCCCTGAAAAAGTGACCCTTGTTGCTATGGCCTCCATGATTGACATCGCGCTGGCCCTGCAAGAGGATCCGGGCATTATCGACAACATCTCCCATGTCGTCATCATGGGCGGCGCCTTCAATATGCGCGGCAATTTGGATGAAGGCCCTGACCCGATAACCAACGAGGCCGCCGAGTGGAATATGTACATCGATTCTGAGGCTGCCAAGTATGTCTTTAATTCAGGGGTTCCCGTGTCCATTATCCCGCTGGACGCAACCCAGTATTATGTCCAGCCTGAAGATCTAAATTCAATAAACACAATTGATGACCCTGGCGTGAATTATGTTTCCGAGATGTGGGATCAACAATTCGGCTGGGCGGGTGGAGGCTTCTTTATCTGGGATACGATAACCATTACTGCTGTCACCAACCCGGAAAATTTCGTTTGGACCTATGATGGAGTCGATGTGATCACTGAACCCGGCGATTTCCAGGGCCAGACGATTGCGTTAAATAACGGCGCCCAGCACACTCGCTTCGCGACGGACGCTGACTATGATGCGATCCTCGATCAGCTCTTTGAAACCTTCCGGGGTGAAACCGCTCTTGCGCCTTCCGCTCCCAGCGATCAGGACATAACCATCACCGAGCTGGCAGGCACCTGGGAAGGTTTTACCGGAGAATTCCATATCACCTTTTACGTGGAACCAGAATGTGAATTGAACGAAAAATGCGGGACCTTTGAAATCCCGGAATTTTCTCTTACCGGTGACATCACCTTTGTGAACGTCGATGGCAATGTGTATGAATTCGAAGCGACAAACATGTCCTCGGGACAGCCAGGTAATGATTATGAATACCTGCAGCTCTTAGATGATGGCACCTTGTTTTATTCCACAATAGGTTCAGGCGTGACGAACGAGGCTGTTCTTGAGAGGAAATAGTCAGGGACTGCTTCACATCGATTTGATATCGTTCAAGTTACGTCTCGTTAGGGGGTGAAGCCGAAGGATCTCAATCTCCGCGGATGAAAAAGCGAGATTGCTTCGCGGAGTTTATCCTGCGAAGTCCCCCGTTCCGCTCTGCGCCCCTCGCGGAGCATCCAGTAGGGGCGAAGCGAAGCGGAGAGGGGTTTGGGGGGCGAAGTCCCCGACCGAAGGGAGTGGGGAGTGGAACCGAAGGGCTCGAAATGACAGTAAGAGGTGAACTGATCCAAATTGTGTCATTTCGAACCCCCGCAGGGGTGAGAAATCCCTGATGCGGCTCAATAGAGTGCGCGCTTCTCTTGGAAAGAGGCATCCCCATCTTGATAGGCAGGGATCTTTCCAGGATCGTAATAGGGATTTCTCGGTCGCCGTTGCACGGCTCTCTCGAAATGACAAAGTGAGGTGGACGGTTCTATATCCTGTCATTTCGAACCCCCGCAGGGGTGAGAAATCCCTGAGGCGAATCTAAAGAGAAACTAAATTGCCTTAGAGGATCCGGTGTCATATATTGGATTAGATAAAATCTCTCTAATCACGAGTGATCTTTATGAAGAGATACTATGTCTACATTTTAGCGAGTGAAACAGGAACTCTCTATATCGGCGTTACGAACGATTTGCAACGACGTATTTATGAGCACAAATGCGGCTTGATTGAAGGGTTCACGAAGAAGTACAGCGTCACCAGGCTTGTATGCTATGAGGAAACGACAGACATTAATGATGCGATTAATCGGGAGAAGCAGATTAAAACGTGGAGGAGGAGTAGAAAGATCGATCTGATCAAGTTGATGAATCCTGAATGGAAAGATCTTAGTGAAGGGTGGTTTGATGAGGACGAATAGCTGCTCTCAGCATTCTAGATACGAGATTGTTCATAGTTTAATCATAGGGATTTCTCGCGGAGTTTATCCTGAGTGGAACCGAAGGGCTCGAAATGACAACTGGAGGCGAAATGTTTTAGGTCGTGTCATTTCGAACCCCCGTCGGGGGTGAGAAATCCCTGAAGCGGCTCAATTAAGTGTGTGGTTCTCTGGAAAAGAGGTAATTCCTTCTTCGTTGAAGAGGATCTCTAAAGCATTGTAGTAGGCATTTTTCGCGGAGTTTATCCTGCG
>DAOWMX010000007.1 GCA_030642885.1 Anaerolineales bacterium
ACTGTCTTTTGTGTGCCGCGGCGACGGGCTTCTTCGTCTGAAAGAGTCACGGACTCTATGCCGCCGATTAGATCCGAGAGGGTTGGGTTCAACAACAAGTTCTCGAGCGTATTTCCGTGGGCGGTGCCAATCAGTTGGACGCCGCGCTCAGCGATCGTGCGCGCCGCGATTGCCTCAAGCTCGCGCCCGATCTCGTCGATCACAATCACCTCAGGGTTGTGGTTCTCCACAGCCTCGATCATAACCTCGTGCTGAAGCGTAGGTTCTCGCACCTGCATGCGACGGGCACGACCTATCGCCGGGTGGGGTACGTCGCCGTCCCCGGCGATTTCGTTGGAAGTATCGACGATGACGACTCGTTTCTCCTCCGCCAGTATGCGCGCTGCCTCGCGCAGCATCGTCGTTTTACCAACAGCAGGGCGACCGAGGAGAAGGACGCTGGTTCCGCTCGTGATGAAATCCTGAACAATGTCGATTGTTCCGTAAACAGCTCGGCCTACACGGCAGGTGAGACCGATAATTTCCATATGCCGGTTGCGGATGGCTGAGATGCGGTGCAAGGTGCGTTCGATGCCGGCGCGGTTGTCGGCATCGAAGTCACCGATTCGGGACACGACATAATCGATCTCTGTTGCAGTTACTTCTTTTTCGCTGAGTTCAATCTCCCCATCTGTGAACCGTGCGCTGGGAGTGCGGCCCAAATCGAGGATGATCTCCAGTAGGTCATCGGGCCGGTTGATCTTCTCAAGCGCAGTGGTGATTTCGGGCGGCAGGACCCTGAGGAGGTCAGTTAAGTTATCGGTAATGCGTTTCTGGGTCATGGGCTGTGTGTGTTTTTTGGTGTGGATTTGTGATGAATGATGTTGGCAAAAGGAGCCGATGGCTCAGGCTGTGTTCCATCGAGCGCTGGAATCTTGCCCAGAGCTGGCCGGCGGATTGGGGTGGCGAGGCGCTTAACCATTACCGCCTGGTTGCTGCATGCCTCGAAACCGAGTTGGTTTAGTGATTGGCTGAGGCCTCCCTGGTATGAACGAACGCAGATAAAAAGAGGGTAGCTTTGGCTGGGTGAGAAGCCGAGAATAAATCCCGATAAAAGATTATCGTTTAATTCGGCCGCGGGATGGAAATATGGCTGCACCCAGATACCTTGTGGCCCTCGCTCAACATCTAAGAAACCGAGTAACTCACCCTGTGACCAGTATACAAGGACTCGTTCATAGCGGGAGGGAGGAGGCTCCACTTGCTGGACCAGGGCGGGAACGAGGTTAGAGTACAGGCTTTGAATCGCGATGTAGTCGCGGTCTGCAGCCGGACGCCAAGTCTCCTCGTCTGGGGCTGCTTTTCCTTCGACACTGCTTTCAAGGCGTAATACACGCTGGCGCGAAAAGATAGCGAAACCTGCTGCGTGCAAACTATCAAAGCCGGGGTCGCGCTCATCAATCTCGGCGATTAATGCGGGCGCGCCCCGCTCTCCGGCCATATGAGCCATGGCTTCGAGCAGGCTGACGCCTTCTGATCTGGAGATGATCTCGCGGGGACTGATAAAGACCAACCGTGCAGGAAGTTGATTATCCCGAATTAGAAACTGGCCAGCCGCCGATAATTCACCGGAATTATCAGCGCGAGAAACCAGGGTGCAAACGTTGCCGCCGGGGATGCGCGTACTTAAAGGCATGTGCCTGAGTGCTGGCACACCGCGAGTAAACATGAGCCTGGTGTCGAGGCACATCCCGCGATTGCGGAGTCGGTGCAAGAGCATTAGGTCGCGCCAATCATACGGACGAATTGTCATAGATCACGTTTTCGTAAGGGACAGGAAATAGCGGTGGAAGCGGTCGTCCCCGGTTAATTCTGGGTGAAAGCTTGTGGCAAGGAAATGCCCCTGCTTTGCGGCAATGATAATGCCATTATCTTTGTTGTTGGGCAAGTGAGCGATGATGTCGACATTGGGCCCGACGCGGGCGATCAGGGGCGCACGGATGAAAATCGCTGGGAATGGTGTCTTGGCATCCTCAAGGACGGCCACGTGGATATCAGCCTCGAAGCTATCGGCCTGGCGGCCGAAGGCGTTGCGTTCAACCGTGATATCCATCAAGCCTAATCGATGCTGTCGTTCCAAGGTATCGGTCGAGAGGAAAATTGCGCCGGCGCATGTGCCCCATATCGGGCGCGTCTGACCGAATGTTCGTAGTGGTTCAAGTAGTCTGAACGCGAGGGCTAGTTTCTCGATCGTCGTCGATTCGCCTCCGGGAATGATCAAAGCCTCAATATCATCCAGGTGGGAAGGTAGGCGAACCTCAACGCCCTCGGCTCCCAGCCCGCGTAAAAAGGCAAGGTGCTCGGCAAAATCTCCCTGCAGCGCTAAGACGCCAATCTTCATGATCCCCCCATCTTTTGTTTCCCGCTCCAAGATTCGATCTCCATTGCGAAAACGGAGGTTCGCTGCAAATCCGCATCTGTGATGGGGCTGTAATCATCACCCGAGTGGTATTGAGGGAAATACTTATCAAGCAACCCTTGTAGTCCGTAGCGTTGCTCTGATGGGTCGTCGGCTATACGGGCGCTCCCGAACACCGTCACGCTAGCATACTCGGTGCTGAATTTAATAGCCGTATCAGCGGGAAGGAGACGGCCCATTTTTGCTACACTGAAGCATATATGGGGGTTGGTCTCGATGTTAATGCGGGCGCGACCCTTGAGGGCTGTGTGGAAGTAAATGCGCTGGTTTTTCTCGTCGTACCAAAAAAAGTTTGCGTGTATGAAAGGTTGGTTCTCAGAAACGGTAGCGATAAAACCAAACTGAGAATCGCACAGAAGCCCCTTTATCTCAGACTGGTCTTTAATTTCCCGGTCGTGCCTTCGCATCCGGGTTCTGTCGTCTGCGGAGTGGAGAATCGCTACCCTCCCAAAGAGATCTACCAACCCCTCTCGGCCAGCCGTTCTGTCTTGGGAAGTTCGCTCACTTCAATGCCGACCATCGGCTCGCCCAGACCTTTGCTGATCTCGGCCAGAATCTTCGGGTCGTCGTAATGCGCAACAGCCTCAACGATGGACTTGGCCCGCAGAGGGGGATCGCCCGATTTGAAAATACCCGAGCCGACAAAAACACCGTCCACACCAAGCTGCATCATGAGCGCGGCGTCGGCCGGAGTGGCTATGCCGCCGGCGGCAAAATTAACAACGGGCAGATGCCCTAAGTCCTTGGTTTCCTTCAGCGTCTCGAAGGGGGCGCCGATCTCTTTGGCAAACGACATTAACTCTTCGTCGGGCGTGTTCTTGAGACGCCGGATCGCGCCAAAAACAGAGCGTGCGTGTCGGACCGCCTCGACGACGTCGCCCGTTCCAGCTTCACCTTTCGTGCGGATCATCGCCGCTCCCTCTCCGATGCGGCGCAAGGCCTCACCAAGATTGCGGCAGCCACAAACGAAGGGGATCTTGAACAGGTGTTTATTGATGTGGTGCGCTTCATCAGCCGGCGTTAAAACCTCCGATTCATCGATGAAGTCAACTCCAAGCGCCTCGATGATCTGGGCCTCGACGAAATGACCGATGCGGCACTTCGCCATCACGGGGATTGTGACCGCCTCCATAATCTCCTGGATTAGAGCCGGGTCGCTCATACGAGCCACGCCACCGTGGGCGCGAATATCAGCAGGGACGCGCTCAAGCGCCATCACAGCAACTGCGCCAGCATCCTCGGCGATGCGGGCATGTTCTACCGTGACCACATCCATGATCACGCCGCCCTTAAGCATTTGGGCCAGGCCTTTCTTTACGGTGAAGGTAGCAACTTTCTTGTCCATCGTTATCTCCGCAAAAGGGTCAAATAACCGTAATTCGATTCTACCACGATAGCCAATCCCCGAAACCAAAGCTGGGCATCGCGTGCTTGACAACCAAACGCAGGAGACATACAATTAGTACAATAATACAAAGAGACAATTAGACATCTAGGTAATCGAAGAATGTTTGATGAGTTGGATTTCCAAGGGCATATACCGATCTATTCGCAGTTAGTGGATCGAATCAAACGCCTGGTCGCAACCGGCGTACTTAAGCCGGGCGAGCAGCTGCCAACCGTGCGGAAGATGGCGACGGAGCTGCGCGTCAACTTAAACACGATAGCACGCGCCTACCGTATTCTCGACGAAGAAGGAGTGCTCTCCACACAACAGGGTCGCGGGACCTATGTGTTGCAGCCCATGCTGCCGGAAAAAGGGCTGCCTCCGCGGATGGCCGCGCTGGAGGGGATGACGAAATCCTTCCTGGAGCGTGCATATCAAGTGGGCTTCAACCCGGATGAGGTTTCGTTGTTGCTTGATGAGTTATTGGCTGCCTGGCGCGAGGATGGCATGCCGCCTAAGTCCAAGAGCTGAACTGTATTTATTAGACTGGGTATTCTGGGCAACGCTCAATAAGTCCAAGTGTTCGGATTGGGTGTTTTTTTGCTTATGAACATCAGAATAATTCGGCTCGCTTCTGGGTCATGATGTGACGAGAGTTTTGAGAAATACGAGAAAAAACACAGCTAAACAAGGGTGGTTTTTCTGAGCGGGGATAAGCGATAAGTATGGATGTTTCACGTGAAACATCGCCATCAGGTTTCACGTGAAACACTGCGAAGGATAAGCTCCACGGAAGGACTCACACAGAAGGACATAGCGGAGTTGTTGCGGAGAAGAAAGGTAGAATAACGGCTCACGGCACGGATATTGGGGGATTCGCAGTGGTGGCGCTGACGATGCCGTCGGGGTTTTATCCAACGAAGCTCGTTGTATCATCCAGCCAAGGCTTGGTTGAAAGATCGATTTCAGGGAGTAATTGCTATGCTCGCGGCGGCTCATTTACTCAATGGTTTGTTGATGATCGCCCTCCCCCTGGTTTTGGGAGTCGTGTTAGCGAGGCGCTGGCGACTCGGTTGGGGTTTGTTTGGTATGGGGGCGGCGACCTTCGTCGCTTCGCAGATTTTCCATATCCCCTTCAATTATCTGGTTCTGACGCCCTTTGTGACAGAGCGGGGGATGTTCGCTGCTGGCGGGTGGGCGTTTATAACGGCCGCGCTGTTGTACGGTCTTTCTGCAGGAGTGTTCGAAGAGATGGCGCGCTTTGTCGTTATGCGCCGCTGGGCACTTGATACTCGAAACCTACCCAATGCGCTCATGTTTGGGGCAGGTCATGGCGGCGGTGAAGCGATTATCCTCGGCGGATTTGTTTTATACGCCTTTTTTCAAGCTGTAGCGTTGCGTGGGGTGGATCTTGTAAAGACCCTGCCTCTGGAGCAGGTGGATGTTGTTGCGGCACAGATGGCGCTCTATTGGAACATGCCCTGGTATAAGGCCCTGCTGGGAGCCGGAGAGCGCGCGGGCGCGATTTGTTTCCATTTGAGCGCAAGTGCATTGGTGCTCCAGAGCGTTCGCCGCGGTGGATGGGGGTGGTTGGCGGGAGCCGTAGCGTGGCATACGTTGTTCAACGCAGCGACGTTAATCGTATTGGATCGCTGGGGTGTCTACGCGGCCGAGGGAATTGTTGTCATTGGAGCAGGGATTAGTTTGTTAATAATTTTCGCAATAAAAAACATGGATGCTCCGGGAGAAGATTTAGAGGAGGATCCCCCGAGTTTGTCGCCGGCTGACTCAAGGCTGCGGCGAATTAATGATGAGGAAATATCCGACGATAGTCTGGAGGATAGCCGCTACACTTGATCGGGAGAGTGTAGTTGTGAGCCTGGCGTACATCCGGTTTTAAGGAGAGTTAGGATGATTGTTGCGAAGGGGTTAACCAAGCGCTTCGGTGACGTGCTGGCAGTGGACGATCTGGATTTGGATGTCAAGTCGGGCGAGATCTTTGGTTTCCTGGGTCCAAACGGAGCGGGGAAGACGACGACGATCCGCATGTTGAGCGCGTTAATTTCACCGACTTCGGGGCAAGCAAAGGTCGCCGGGTATGAAGTAGGGAGAGATGATAACGAGATCAGGCGCATCGCAGGGATATTAACCGAGTCGCCGGGGCTGTACGACCGCCTGAGTGCGGAGAGGAACTTAAGTTTCTTCGCCGAATTGCATGATGTGGAGGATGTGGCCGGACAGGTGGAGCGCTATCTGCGCCTGTTGGGATTATGGGATCGGCGCGGCGATGTTGCGGCGACTTTCTCAAAGGGAATGCGACAGAAACTGGCTATCGCTCGGGCGATGCTGCATGAACCTACGGTGCTCTTCCTTGATGAGCCGACAGCAGGGCTCGATCCGGAAATGGCGCGTTTGGTGCGGGAATTCATCGGCGAGTTAAAGGACGAGGGACGAACAATCTTCCTGAGCACTCACAATCTCGATGAAGCGGATCGGCTATGTGACCGCATCGCCGTGGTTAATACTGGCTTGCTGGCGCTAGACACACCAGAAGCGCTGCGGGCGAAACTTTATGACCGCGTGGTCGTTGTTCACCTGAGCGCAGCCTCTCCTGCATATGAAAAAGTGGTGAGCGAGCAGCCCTTTGTGCGCTCCGTTGAGCTAAAGGATAACAAGCTGGTCGTAGGGTTAGATGACCCAGAGAAGAACAACCCGGAATTGATCCGGGCGTTGGTGGATGCCGGCGCGGATATTCAATTTGTCGGTGAGCTGCGTCGTTCCCTGGAGGAGATTTATTTGCGCCTGGTTAAGTAATTGTTTTATTGGCCAACGTTGATGTGAGGATGTCGGCTGGGCGCTACTTTACATAACTACACTCGTTATGGTTGGGATTTATTAGGGCGAATGAGGTGTGGGGCCAACAAAACAGGTAGGTTCTCGTTTAAGAGGTGAATTATGCGGAAAGTTTGGGTGATCGCGCGCAAGGAGTGGGCCGAAGTATTCAAGAATCGCTTCGTGCTCTTTACGGTGGTTTTTATGCCGCTGATGATGACCGCCCTGCCGTTAGTTATCCTCTATACGATGGGTACTACCGAAGAGATGGCCGGGTTTTCGACAGCGGATATGCCCGCCAGTTTCGCGGACTTGTGTGAGGGGATGAGCGGGGAAACGTGCGGACAATACTTCATCGTGAGTCAGTTTATGTTGCTGTTTATGTTGCTGCCGCTTGCCATACCGGCGACATTCGCTTCCTACAGTATTGTGGGTGAGAAAACGACGAGAACGCTGGAGCCGGTGCTGGCGACGCCGGTGACGACTTTCGAGCTTCTCGCCGGCAAGGCTGTGGCGGCAGCGCTGCCCGCGATCGGCGCAACATGGCTGTCTTTCTCAATATTTTCTCTGGGGGTGGCTATTCTTACCGAGGGACCTGGGTTATTGCGACAGGTGACGGGCCCACTCTGGTTGTTTGCGATCGTGGTCGTTGGTCCGCTGTTGGCTGTTGCGTCTGTGAGTATCGCCATCATGGTATCCTCGCGAGCAAATGACCCCCGCGTGGCCGAACAGATATCTATGCTGGTCATCCTTCCACTGTTGGGTCTTTTCTTCGCCCAGATCAGCGGATTGATCTTTATCAACGAAACAATGATCCTGTGGATGGCAATTGGGGTCACCGTGCTTGATGTAGGTTTGCTGGCTTTCGCCACGCAGCTCTTTCAGCGTGAAGCCATTCTAACTCGCTGGAAGTGAGGAGTGAAGATGAGGACGGCGAAAACACTCTTATTTGTCCTGTTGGTTTTTGGGTTAACTGTTCCCGCACATGCCCAGGGTGACGACGATCGATTGACGATACGTTTGCGTCGAGACTTCGGGTATAGAGCCGCTGGACGAATTCAGGGGCGGTTCACGATCTCTGCCAATGGATCGCAAGATCTAGAACGGGTTAAATACCTACTCGATGGGGAATTCTTTGCGGAAGTCTCAGAATCCCCTTTTAAATTTTCCTTCAGCACCAGTGACTATGCAGTGGGTGCGCACACGTTTTCCGTCGTTGGTACGACGGCAAGCGGCGCAGAGATATTGGCGGAAGAAGTAAGATTGGAGTTCGTCAGCGCCGAGGAGAGCTGGCAACAGGTAGCCAATCTCACCGTCCCACTGATAGCGGGGATCGCTGTACTCATGGTGCTTGGAACCCTCCTGCTTACGCTCACGGGCCGCCGCTCGGGCAGTTTCAAGCTGGGAAAGTACGGTTCTGCCGGGGGTGCGGTCTGTCCGCGCTGTGGCTTTCCTTATCCCCGCCATTTTCTCTCCCCAAATCTATTGATTGGGAAACTGGAGATGTGTCCACATTGCAGCAAATGGGCGATTGTCCCGCGGGCGAGTCGTACTGCTCTTGAAGAGGCAGAAGCACGGTTTAGAGCGGATGCAGAGCTAGGATTGCTGGAGCAAGAGTCTGAAGGCGGCGAGGCGCAGGAACAACACAAACTGGATGAAACGCGTTATTTTGATTCATAAACTTGATAAGGCGGCTGGCACCACGCGTTTGAGAGAGTACAATTGAGAGGATATTACGCCGGGCACGCAGGTGACCGGCGTTTCCATGGTGTGACATGAGCGAAAGCCAACCTCCGATTTGTGATTATGAAGGCTCAGACTACCAGGAGAAATTCTGGGGACAGGGGAGCCGGGAATACGAGGATCGAGTAGAGGCGATCGCTCTCCAGCGATTGCTGCCTAAAGGTGGATTCCGATTGCTGGAGGTGGGCGCAGGCGCTGGGAGAAATACAACTCGCTATCAGGGGTATCAGCAGATCGTCCTGCTTGATTATTCACGAACGCAGATTGAGTTGGCGCAGAAGCGGCTTGGCGAGAGTGAGCGCTATATTTATGTCGTCGGCGATGTCTATCGCTTACCCTTTGCGCAAGAAGCATTCGATGCCGCCACGATGATTCGAACGCTCCATCACCTCGTGGAACCGCAAAAAGCGCTGAGCCAGATTAGACCTACACTTATCCCAGGGTCAACATTCATCCTCGAATACGCGAACAAACGCAACCTCAAGGCCATCGCCCGTTGGGTTTTTCGACGGCAGGCATGGAGTCCCTTCGACTCTGAAGCGATCGAGTTCGCAGAATTGAACTTCAACTTCCATCCACGAGTTGTTTACCAATGGTTGACTCAAGCCGGGTTTTCGCCCGGCCGAAAGCTAACAGTTTCCCACTTTCGCACAAATCTTCTCAAGCGCCACGTACCCCTTAATGTATTGGTGGCTCTTGATTCAATGATGCAGCGCACGGGGAATTGGATTCAACTGACCCCCAGTGTTTTTCAATTTGCATCGGTCGAGGGTGCGCCCGGGCGCGTACGTGAGGGCTCGATATGGCGCTGCCCCGAGTGTGACTCACTCGAACTGCAAACCACTCCGAAGGGCTTGAGCTGCAAAGGGTGTAATCGCATTTGGCCTGTGCGGAACGGGATCTACGATTTTAAAAACCCGCTGTGAACCAGGCGCGAATAAATTGGACATGTGAGATCGGGCATTCAATCCTTGAAGATGCAGTAGGAAAAAGGAAGAAAAATCAGCGCGACTTATTCATAAAATCTACGTAAATGGAAACAGGAGGGTGAAATGGAGCAAGGACAGCGATCAAACATAGCGGCCGGATTGCTCATCATTCTGATTGGTGCCGCTTTCCTGGCAGCTCAAATATTTCCTGACATCTTCGCGTTCATAGATCTTGAACAGAATTGGCCCCTGCTTGTGATTGGTGTGGGCGTTTTCCTTTTACTGATGGGGTTGCTGACCAGCACGCCGTCTCTGGCGATTCCAGCTTCGGTCGTAGGCGGGATCGGCGGGATTTTATATTGGCAGAATGCAACTGGCAACTGGGGAAGCTGGGCGTATATCTGGACGCTTATACCAGGTTTCGTGGGCGTAGGGATCATCGTCTCCGGTGCGCTCGAAGGGAAGACCCGCGAGGCGCTGAAAGATGGGAGCCGAGCCATTATTGCGAGCGTGATCATGTTTGCCATCTTTGGTTCTTTCTTGGGGGCAGGGCAATTCTCAGGGTTGTTGTGGCCAATCATCTTGATTGGCGCTGGCTTGATGATCCTGTTGAGGTCATTATTCCGTCCGCGCTGAAGTGCGACGTAGGCGGCTAATTGTCTGCTCGCAGTCTCAAGATGGGGCTGATCATAGCTATTGGCGGCATGGGCATGGGCATGTACTGTGCTTCGCTCTATGCCGAGTAAGGAGTAAACGAGATGAAAGATCGCCATCCTAGACCCAGTATTGCAGGACCTATTATCCTGATTTCCTTTGGCGTGATTTTTCTGTTGATCAATTTAGACGTGATAGAGTTGAGCGCCTGGGACGTTATCATGCGTTTCTGGCCGATCCTACTTATCGCAATTGGGCTCGATAAACTGATCGGTCGCCGCTCGGCCTGGGGAGCGGCAATTGCAGTCGTGATGGTTCTCGCTATCTTGGCTGGCGGCATCATCTTCTTCGATAACCAATCTCAATGGACTTACGCATCTGAGAATTTCGAGATCCCTCTGGGAAATGCAGAGGAGGCCACCATTTCCCTCGATCCCGCGCTTGGATACCTGCTCGTTGATGCATTACCCATGGGATCGAATGTGCTGTTACGAGGCGATGTTCAACCGTTCAGTGGCGAGGAGATTGGTAAGACCATCGATTTCACTGGAACACAGGCGACGATCGATCTACGGACTGAAGGGGTCATCGTGGCGCCATTATTCGGCGGGTGGAGCAACCAACCGTCGTGGGACCTTTCTCTACATCCTGGTGTGTTCACTTACCTGATCGTCGACCTCGGCGTGGGGAAGGCGGAGCTCGACCTCCATGATCTCCAAATCGGCGAAATGCACGTTGAGCAGGGAATAGGGCAAATGATAATAATGTTGCCATCTACGGACAACATGGATGTTAATCTCGAGGGGGGTATAGGAGAGATCCAGGTTGTGATCCCTGAAGACGTGGGGGCTCGGATTAGAGCCGGCGTTGGAATTGGTAATGTGTTGGTTCCAAGTGACTATACACGTGATGGGGATTTCTACGTCTCTCCAGGCTATGCTGCGGCTGTGAACCATATTGAAATGGACATTGATCTTGGTATTGGTAGTGTGCGGGTGCGCTAAACGAATTCCTACGCTAGTTTCCCGACGTTTCTTGGCGTAAGACCCCAAGTGGGGTGAATTAGAACACTCCGCATGAGTTTGCACAATTTCCTCTAACCGCCAACGAAACATCCCCAGAGAATCTTCTTCAAAGCACGTACGATTCCTTGCCGACCGATCCCGCATCGGCGTTTACTGCGCGATTGTTGAAGTTGATATAATGGATGAAATTTAGAGGGCGAAGTTATGTCTGAAGGGCAAGAAGCGAGACGAAAACTAGAGGGGAAGATTTCACGAGACGGTAGGCTCCCTCCCGGACAATCGCTGACGGTTAAATTCCCGGTTCTGCATTATGGCCCAGTCCCACAGTTTGACACCTCCTCATGGGAATTCAGAGTTTGGGGTGAGGTGGATCAAGAAGTGACCTGGACCTGGGATGAGTTTTTGGCATTACCGCGCACAAAGGTCAAGATGGACATCCACTGCGTAACCCGCTGGAGCAAATTCGATACGGAATGGGAGGGCGTTTCATTGCAGGCGCTCGTGCAGCAGGAGATCATTAAAGTCAAGCAGTCGGCGAAATTCCTGTTACAGCATTGTGATTATGGTTATACGACAAACATGCCCATTTCTGTAGCCATGTCGGATAATTTCTTATTGGCAACATACTTCGATGGGCAACCGCTCACGCCCGATCATGGTTATCCGCTCCGCGGAGTCGTCGGAGCAATCCCCGGAAGGAAAGATATGAAAGATATTTATCTTTGGAAAGGCGGGAAGTGGTTGAGGGGTTTGGAGTTTATAGCAGAGGATCGATTGGGCTTCTGGGAGCAAGCCGGGTATCACAATGATGCGGATGTGTGGGATGAGCAGCGCTTCGCTTCTGAAAGCTGATAAGGCTCAACGAAAAAGTCTTTGTTCGACGTTTGCCCGGGTAGTTTATCGGGCAAACTGTGTTTTCTCAAATGTCAGCACCGGCGTATAATAGGAAATAGCGAGCATGTCTGAGATGGAAGCATATTCACGCGAACGGAAGCGCATGGTCGACCAGCAAATGGTCAGACGGGGAATCCACGATGAGCGTGTGCTTGAGGCGATGCTCGCCATTCCACGTCATGAATTCGTACCTCAAGATCAAGTGGACCGGGCATATATCGATGCGCCTCTCCCCATCGGAAACCATCAGACCATATCCCAGCCATACATTGTTGCGCTGATGACCGAGTTCCTTAACCTAAAGGGTGATGAGACCGTACTCGAAATCGGTACTGGATCGGGATACCAGGCGGCTATCCTGGGGTATTTAGCGAAAAAAGTTTACAGCATAGAGCGGATTCCAGAGTTGGCCGAAAGGTCGCGGTCTTTGCTGCATTCACTGCAGCTGGAGAACATCGAAGTTGTAGTGGGCGATGGATCGTCCGGATTACCAGAGCATGCGCCGTATCAAGCCATCATTGTGACGGCGGCTGCGCCCGAGGTTCCTAAGCCGCTCGAGGAGCAACTGAGCGATGGCGGAAGATTGGTTGCTCCGGTGGGTGGCCGGATGGGGCAGGTGCTTGAACTCTGGAGGCGTGAGGGGAAGAAGATGGTCTGCGAGAAGCTGTCTCCGGTAGCTTTTGTCCCTCTCATCGGCGAACACGCCTGGTCAGACGAAGGAAAATCTCGCCGGTAGTAAACATTGAAAATTTCACACTTTCCAATAATAAATTCTCCCGATTAATATTTACAGGAAGACAGCTCACTTCTTCCCCCACCCTAAACGCGATTTGCTGTTTCGGCACGGGAAGCGTCTTCGGGTTTGCGGGTGCATTCTTTCAAGAGAGTTTGGTCAACGACAAGTTTGAGTAAAACATGCGGGTTGAGTAAACAAACCCTCGACAAAGGCCGAGGGTTTGTTAAGCAACTAGCAGTTAAAATCGACGGTTTGGTTACCGCCCAAGGTGCATGGGCATGATAACGTGCAGGAAATCGTCACGACCGACGGGGCGCACTACGCCGGGAGAGGAGGCCGATGTCGTCTCGATGGCGACGTTGGGTGTATCGATCACGCTCAGGACGTCAACCAGGAAGCGCACATTAAAGGCTATTTCTACGGCCTCGCCCTCGATAGTGGCATCGACAATAGTCTCGTTAGATCCCGTTTCGGCGGCTGTTGCTGAGACTTCCATCGTTCCTGGCTCAAGGTCGCTTCCGGGAGTGATTCGTAGACGAGCAGAATGAGCCGCTTCTCGGGCGAAAATATCGGCAGCCCTACACGCTTTTAGAAGAGCGCCAGTTGAGAGCACGCTTCGAGTAGCGAAGGTAGTGGGGATGATACTGTGGTAGTCTGGAAAGGTCCCGTCAATTAGCTGAGAGACGAGTTCGAAATCAGTCCCGCGAAAGATCACCTGCCCACGATTGGCCGGCAGCGTCATGCTGATGGTTTCATCACCTGTGCCGATGATCCGAGCTAGTTCACTCAAGGCACGCGCCGGGATGATAGCTCTGACCTGGTTGGAAGATGCGGAAGAGAGTTGTGCAGTGCGAACCGAGAGACGGAAGCCGTCGGCGGCTGCCATCGTCGTCTGATCATCTTCGACCTCAAGTAAAACACCAGTTAAGACCGGACGGGCGTCATCCGTCGAGGCAGCGAAAGTCGCCTGTTGGATCATCGAGCGTAGATTTTCAACGTTTAACGTCAACCCATCATCTAGTTCTGAAGGCGGTAGAGGGGGGAAGTCTTGGGCGTCGATGCACTTGATGTCATTGTTGAAAGAGCCGCAGCGCACATTCAAGGTTTGATTGCGGATTGTAAGCTCCATGGACACGGTGTCGCTAGGAAGCGTGTTCACCAAATCGACAAAAGTGCGCGCGGGTACCGTTGTCGAGCCATCCTCCTCGATTTTCGCACCAATCCAATAGCTGATACCCAGTTCGAGGTTGGTTGCAGAGAGGCGCAGTCGACCGTTGTCAGTCGCCACTAAGATATTACTAAGCACCGGAAGGGTGCTCCGGGGCGCCACTGCACGTGATACTATACTTAATCCATGGGCTAGATTCTCTTGAAGACAGGACACCTTCATGGGGAGTAATCCTTATATTGTGAACGTGAGATTAATGAGCTTAAGAAGTATACAACGATCGCCTATGAGCGACAATGGTCTTATAGACAAGTATAGTTTGCTGACATAAACTTACGAAACGATGGAACCTCAGACTCAGGAAGAATTGACCCGCCTTCGTCAAATGGTTGTGCGGCTATCTAGATTGGTCGAGATCAGCATTACTCTTAACTCGACGCTGGATCTCGATCGCTTGCTTCAATTCATCGTCCGCTCTGCCGCTGATCTGGTCGAGAGTGAAGCTGCCTCAATTTTGCTAGTCGGCGATAAAACCCGCGATCTATATATCGCCGCAGCTACGGACGCCGACCCAGAGGCTCTTAAGAAAACTCCAGTGCCGAAGGAAGGGTCAATCGCGGGAAAGGTCTTTCGAGAGGACCGACCCCTCATTCTTAATGAGTTGGGCGTTACCGGGAAAGGTTATCCCGAAGCTGAAGAGGGGGGGCGTTTCTCAGTGCGCTCTTTGCTCGGTGTACCGCTACGAATCCGCGACGATGTGACGGGTGTACTCGAAGCGGTAAACAAGCGACAGGGGATTTTTGATGAGGCAGATTTACTAACCCTAACAAATATAGCCTCGTTGGCTGCAGTGGCAATCAGCAATGCGCGCCAGCTTGAGGCTCTCAACCGGGCTTATGATGCGCTGGGGAATCTGGATCAATTAAAAACCGATTTCATTGCCATTGCTTCTCATGAGCTGCGCACACCTCTCGGCTTGATCTTGGGTAACGCCTCCTTACTCAAAGAATTATCAGGTGAAGATGTCTCTGATCACGCAGATGCGGTTCTTGATTCCGCCATGCGAATGCGAGTATTGATCGAAGATATGACCAACTTGAATATGCTGCAGGCTGGATCGGCAAACCTGGTGTTATCGAAACGGACGCTTCAGCCCATCGTTCAACAGGTGTATGAAGAGGCTCTTGAGTTGGTGAAGGCCAGAGAACAGACAATTAAACTTAATCTTCCGTCAGAAACGCTCGAAGCGATGGTTGATGAACAGAAGATAACGCTGGCCCTAACCAATTTACTTAATAACGCAATCCGATTCACACCGAAAGAAAGGGAACTAAGGTTAACCTTAGAG
Source organism: Anaerolineales bacterium (assembly GCA_030642885.1). Classification (GTDB taxonomy): domain Bacteria; phylum Chloroflexota; class Anaerolineae; order Anaerolineales; family E44-bin32; genus E44-bin32. The sequence continues at coordinate 15,175 of DAOWMX010000007.1, forward strand.
CATCATGGCCATGAAGCTTGGCTACGCGTGCACGACGACGGGATCGGACTGGTCCCTGATGAATTGGAATCTGTTTTTGACTCCTTCTACCAGGTGGAAGATCACCTGACTCGACAGCATGATGGGCTAGGGTTGGGGCTGCCCATTGTTAAGGCGATTGCCGAATCCCATGGCGGTCGCGTCTGGGTGGAGAGTGATGGCCCAGACGAGGGTGCAACGTTCACTATTGCGCTGCCGCTGGTGGGGTAATGCGCCCCATCCATGTTGTGATGGTAGATCCCGCTCTCTGAATCCCCAAAGTGTTCAGCTTCCATCAAGCAGTAAATTGAGGAGTTGATGCGCCCTTCACTCCGCCTTGCTGAAGGCGGTATCTCCGCGCCGGACTCGCTGATCGACTTTCACAGCGACCTCGTCGCCGGCTTGCGCCTCTTCGACAACCTCATGCTCGATCTGCATTGAGCGGATCTCCTGCATGAAATCGGTGTGAGCACCGACGAATTGGATTTTCTCTCCAACCTGCAGGGATTTGTTTAGCTTGATGACGGCAACCGAAATTTTATGGTAGTAATGGATAATCTCGCCGATACGCTCGCCATTGGACATTATGTGTCTCCTCCAAGCGCTGATTTGGGCGTCTACTTGGATTGTACAACGAGTGATGCCTATTCCCCAAGCGACTTAATGGAGAAAAGAGAAGAAAACACTTCCTGTAGCGAAGGTTATTGACTTAACGATTTGTTTGGCTCGGGGATTCCGCTCAAGACGACTACCGAGAGCAGAAAGAGACCTGCGTAGATGGCGAAAATAACGAGATACCCTAACCCGGGTCTTATACGGTTGAAGAAATCCGCCATCGGCCCGCCGATTCCTGCACCGACGATCCCCGCACCCGCGCCGGCGAGATTAGAGATGCCCAGGTAGCGTCCAGCCTCTTTGGGAGGAACCAGGTCTGTGCCGAGGGCCCAGTTGGAGGCCATAAACGTGCCCGCTCCCACGCCGAGGAGGCAGCCGCTTACGATCACCATTGGCATTGTCCGTGAGAAAAGCAAGAGCAGCGTCCCGGCTGTTGAAATTAAACCGGCAAAAGCGATAAGCCGTTTCCGCCCGATCCGGTCTGCCAGATATCCGCTGCCCAGCACTGAAGGGATCAAGAACAAAGCCACAATGGCGAGGAGGATAGTGGTCATCGTTGCCGGGTTCTCAACGCGAAGGACATCGCTGATGAAGAATTGGGAGAAGCCAAGAATCGATCCAACCGCGGCCAGAAAAAGAAGGCGATTAATTATCCACCAGATGAAGGGGGAATTTGATCGAGCGTCCTCGCCAATACCCACCCGCGCACCAAAATAAACTCCCACGAGTATCGATCCAGCCATGACAATCAAACCGGACAATCCCATAATGGCAATCTGCAAATCGGTAGAAACATCGCGGCTGCTGAGGAATAGGCCTCCGCTGCGGATTAACCAAACCGCACCTTGCGTAACACCGACAAAAAGCGCTGTAAGTGCGAAGATACGTAACGAGCGGGAAGCATTCCCCCGCTTGGGTTTCTCGCGCAAGGGTTCTTCGCGCACAAAGATCATTGTGAGCAGCATCGTCAATGAAAGCGAGCCGCCGATGATACCGACCGTAAGCCAGATCCGTCCGGCGTCTATGATTGGACCAATGAAGACCGCCAAAAAGCTCGGCAAAATCTCGAACAACGACTTCACTCCGGAGGATGTACCCCGCTGATTTTCGGGGACAAGGTCGGGAATCAAGCCTTGCTGCGCACCTTGTGCGGTGTTGGATGAAGCTTGTAGAAGAACGAGACCAAGCAGTAAAACGGCAAATGCAGCGGAGAAACCCAGGAGAGGACGTATCGTTTGATCCAGTGCCGATCCGATGAACAATACAGATGCGCCGATGATCGCAAGAAATACTAGATCAAGAATTGTGCCCCATAAGATGAAAGGCCGTCTGCGGCCCCAGCGGTGCGTACTGCGGTCGCTATACATACCCGCTAGAGGCTGCACGAGCATGGCGACTGCAAGCCCGGCGACGCGCAGCAGTGCAAGGTAGGTGTTTTTTTGATCGTGGGAGACGAATAAAGTGACGAGATACGGCAATAAAACAGGCGTGATAACGCCGGCGGAGATACTCAAGCCGAGCCAGTAGACGTTAATGAAAATATGGTCGCGCCAACCAAGAGTCTTGTGCATATGGGTGTTGCCCGAATCGGGGATATTGCCGCTGATATTAATAAAGTCCCACGAGTTTTAGAGCTGGAAACTTTCGCCAGGCTGTAGGACGTGCGGAATCGCTGAAGTCTCTTTCTTTACCTGCTCTGCCCACGCGTGAGGATCTTGCTCGATAAGCTCCCAGGTGTTGTAATGCACCGGAATGACGTGTTTGGGCTCAAGCAGCTTGACCGCTCGCAAGGCATCGTTGGGGCCCATCGTGAAGTTGTCCCCGATAGGTAGGGCTGCCAGATCGATTCCCTCTTCCCCGATTAAGCGCATGTCGCCAAAAAGTCCTGTATCGCAGGCGAGATAGAGCTTCTCATCTCCTGGTGTAGTGAGCAGGAACCCTGTCGGGTTTCCGCCATAGGATCCGTCCGGGAGCATAGATCCATGCAGGGCCTGGGTCAACTTGAGGTAACCAAAGGGGTGGTGGAAACCTCCACCGATGTGTTGAGCATGCGTCTCGATACCCTTATTAGCAAACCAGGAAGCAATCTCATAAGTGCTAATTACGAGCGCGCCGGTACGTTCGGCAATTGCCACGGCATCCCCAACATGATCGCCGTGCCCGTGGGAGATGAGGATGAAATCTGCATCAACCGCACCTGCTTTAACCACTGCGGCGGGGTTGTCGTTCAGGAAGGGATCAACGAGCAGCTTAATGCCATCTACGTTGAGCCCAAAGGCGGCGTGTCCGTGCCAGGTAATTTTGAGCGGCATATCTCTCTCCGTAATCTCTCCAGCGTGTCAAGAGCGAGTATAGACCTCGGTGCCGTGACGTGTCAAAGCGGGTGATCGGAACCGCTGACGTGGGGGGTCAATCGGACAGCAAGTCGGATGCCCCGTAGCCCGGGTCGGATGGTCGCTGTTGACGTGAGGAGCGCCAAGTTCCCAGCAAGCTCGTTGGTTGATTGCTGAATCGCATCCAATCATCGATGAGGAGGACGAAGCCGACCTGGTCGTTTGCCAGCATGTAACGGCTAAAAAAGAGCCGAAGAAGCCACGTGGGCAGCGGCCATCCGCGCAGATCTATGCCCAGAGCGGTGGAACCGAGGAAGGGCTTTAATGGGCGCCGGTCGCGACGAGGCATGCTTTCGGGGGGAAACAACCTGCCAAAGACGATCGGGCGAGTGTTGATGATTCGGCGGTAGGAAATATTCAAGCGGAATATCGGTGTCTGAAGGCGAAGATGGTCGTGATGGGCTTGAGCATATGCCAGTCCAGGTCCAATACGAGCAAACAACCAATAGGCGAAGGCGACAAGTCCGCCAGCGAAGAGCCAACGCTGTGTATCGCGCTCAAGCCAGTGGGCGTAGTCTCTATCTGCGAGAATCTACAAACCGAGGAAAAGACATGCAAGGAGGAGAGCTTTCCGTGCGTGACGGCCTACAACCTCACGGTATAGAAGCAGGTGGTAGCTCTCTCTTTTTTGTTTTTTTACTCATGATGTCGGATTTCGGGTATTTTGTTTTATCGCCGGAAGCGTGAACCAGAAAGTGCTGCCCTCGCCGGGTGCGCTCTGAACGCCAATTTCTCCGCCCATAAGATTGACGAGTCGCTGGGTTACATGCAGACCAAGGCCCCAGCCAATCTCATTCCGTACGGCTGGTTCCTCGGAGCGGAAAAACTGTGTAAAGAGCCTCGCCTGATCTTCATCATTTAATCCGATGCCAGTATCGTGTATTTCGGTTCGCACGAAACCGTTGGAGAGCGTAGCAGTGATGGTGATGGAGCCGCCCTCGGGCGTGTATTTATTGGCATTACTAAGCAGGTTGGTCAGGATTTGAGCCAATCGATTTCGATCTGCTTGCACCATGGGAAGGCTATCTTCGATGGAAAATTCAACAGACTGTTTCTTGGCGTCGAATTGGGGACGGAAACCCGTTGCGATTTCAAAGATGGTATCGCCGATCGGGATGGCCGCGAGGTCGATATTGAGTCGTCCGGTTTCAATTCGCGAGATATCGGATATGTCCGATACCAAATCGGCCATACGATCTACGTTGGAGCGGATTGTGTCAAGGAATTTCATTTGCTGATCCGTAACCGGACCGGCTGTACCCTGTTTGATGAGGTCACTGTATCCACGGATCGAGGTCATTGGAATTTTTAGTTCATGCGTCACGATCGAGATAAACTGCGATTTAGCATCGTCCGCTGCACGGGCAGCATCAAAAAGGCGTGTGTTTTCGATGGCGAGGGCGGCTCGTTCAGCAATGTGGAAGAGGAAGCTCTCCTCATCCTGGGAGTAGTCCTTTTTCCTTCGTCGAACGCCGATGAGGGCGATTGTATGTTCCTCACGCCGGGCGGGTACGATCAAGGTTTTGAAATTATCATCCTGTTGAAATGTAACTGCATGACCCTGATGCAAAGCTGGAGCGAGGCGCGGATCGCTCGCGTCCATTAAATCATCTACACACTCGCCGGCTAGAATGGACAGCGAACCTGCTGTATCAAGAAGCCCGATGCAGCCATTCTCTGATCCTGTGCTGCGCAAAGCCCATTCCAGCGTGAGTTCTAAAACGCGTTGGAAATCAAGGCCGGTGTTGAGTTCTTTATCGATATAGCGAAGCGTTTCTAGCTCGAATACCCGCTTGGCTAATTCAGTATCCACCTGTGTATAAAGGCGAGCATTTTCAATTGCCACTGCTGCTTGAACGGCGAAAACCTCCAGCAGTTCCTGATCCTCTCTATTGAAGGCGCCGGACTTGATCTTGTTGTCAATATAGATGACGCCGATAACTTCGCCGCGCGTTCGCAGGGGAAGGCAGAGAATGGAGCGGAGCGCAAACAGAGTTATCGAATCTTGTGTGGAGAAGCGGTCATCGACCTGCGCGTTCGTGGTTAAAAACCCCTCGCCGGAATGGATTACCTCCTGGATTATCGAACGGCTGACTTCCATTTCGTTCTTATTGAGGTTCTCCTGTTGGAAATTGCGTGCCGCCCGGAACGCTAGTTCGCCGGTTTCATGGTTGACGAGCACCAGAAAGCCACGCTCCGCGCCCGTTAGTTGAATAACCGAATCCATTGTCTCGTGTAATACTTCACTCAGCTCGAGAGATGACCCCAGCGCACGGCAGACTTTGAAAAGCGCAGCCAGTCGTGCTTGTTCACCTGCGCCCTGGTGTCCCTCAACCTGCTCGAGCTCATTCAGCGCATCGCGTACGATTGCGGCCTGTGACCCTTCGCAATTGGCAGAAAGAGTCTCCAGCGCCAGGCGGACCTTGCGCAAGTTCTCGGTGGGATCCGGTTTTTTTGGAGAATTACTCATTCGTGCTTTCCCAGGACTGCGTTTGATAAAAAGGGCAGAGATCGCTCAATGAGCAGTGCTCACATTGTGGAGAACGGGCATGGCAGATCTCGCGTCCATGACGGATAAGGTTGAGGTGAACATCATAATACATCGCCGGATCGAAAAGTGCTTCTAGGTGACTGTGTGCTTGGTCGGCGGTAATCTTATCGGGACGTAAGCCCAGGCGCCCTGTCAGGCGGTAGATATGTGTGTCTACGGGGAAAGCCGGTTTGCCGAGAGAGAAGAGAAGTACGATGGCCGCGGTCTTTGGACCGACGCCCTTGAAACGAAGCAGCCATTCCCTCGCCTCTTCAAGCGGCAGATCTTCCAGGAAGTCAAGGTCGAGATCCCCGCGCTCCTCGGTAATTTGCTGCAATGCGAGTTGGATTCGAGGTCCTTTTTGATTGGCAAGACCCGCGGAGCGGATGACAGCAATAACATCTGAAGGCTCTGCGTCACGCACCTCTTCCCAGGTGGGGAAACGCCCCCGAAGGGTTTCGAAAGCGCGATCGCGATTTGTGTCGGTTGTATTTTGCGAGAGGATTGTGGAGACCAGCTCGTCGAGGGGCGGCAGTGGATCACGCCAGACCGGCTGGCCATAGTCCTCCAGTAGACGAGAGCGGACTTCGGTTGCACGTTTCTTCGGTGATTTCACCTCGAGATTATACCCTCGTGATCTGCTGTATAGGTCAATGGGCAGCAACCGGGGTGAAGCGAAGACCACATCTTGATGCGAATCCCATACCCCCTGGTTGGGCGATCACGAATCTTATCGCGCCGATCCGCTGCCATTAATCAGTTTGTGTCTTTGTAGCCCTTTGGGTGGGTCTTGTGCCACTCCCAGGAGCTTGAGATGATCTGCTCGAGCTTGGGATACTTAGGCGACCAACCAAGGTCGCGCTGAATTTTTTCGGAGCTTGCTACGAGTCGAGGGGCATCACCGGGCCGTCGGGGAGCATCAAGGGCCGAGATCTCTTCTTCTGTGACATGCCGGGAGGCTTCGATGACCTCACGGACGGAGTAACCAGCCCCATTCCCAAGGTTGTATACCAAACGGTCTTGGGCCTCGAGCGCCTCTAAGCAGAG
>DAOWMX010000089.1 GCA_030642885.1 Anaerolineales bacterium
AGTTCCCAGGGTTCTGATGGCTTTTTGATCCTTCTCGCGGGCAGCGACCAGTTCAAAGCGAATCTGCGCACCAAACGGTCCCGTCTGTAGCGCGGCGGCATAATCAGCGAGCCTTTGGCGGGTCTGTTCTTCCACAGGTTGGCTCAGGTAACTCCTGCATGAGAAACGCTGCTTAACCAACTCTTCAACAGGATGTGCGAAAGTCATAATTAATCTTCCTGGATTTCAATCCTTATCCCAAGTCTAAGCGATAAACTTCATGCCCTCAAATCATAAGTCGAGAATTTAGATTCTATTACCAGGTATAAATTTCGTAGCTCCAACAAAATGTTACTATTGATCTTCACCCAAGCGAGATCAAGCGATAGAAATTAATACCCGTTCTTCTCATCAAATCGAATATTGTCAAAAACCGCTTCACCGGAATGGTGAGCGGTTTATCAGGTGACCCCGGAAGGACTTGAACCTTCAACCTGCGCATTAAGAGTGCGATGCTCTGCCAAATTGAGCTACGGGGCCTGGCAGCCAAATTATACCAACTGGCCGCGATGCGTCAATCGTTCTGTGTAAAACATCCCCTTCTTATGAAACTTTTTCAGGACAGGATTCAACACTATATAGGATAAACGGATTAAACGAAATTCGTAATCGTTGCTACAATTCTAGTAGTGAAACCATCCGCTATCCACTCAATCAAGGAGTAATTCAGTGCTGCGAGCATTCCTTCTTTATATGTCCAACGCTAACTGGATCCGTAACATCGTCACCCGCTGGCGAGTTGCCCGCAAAATGGCATCCCGTTTCGTCGCCGGCGACACCTTTGAAGATGCCCTGGCAGCGATACGCAGGCTCAATGAGAAAGGGCTTCTCACAACGCTGGACAATCTCGGCGAAAATGTCACCAAATCAGAAGAAGCGCTAAAAGCGGCGGACACCTATATCGAGATGCTCCAACGCCTGCACGAAGCGGGTGTGAAATCAAATTGCTCTATGAAACTGAGCCAGCTCGGCCTGGAATTGGATTTTGATCTTTGCCTTTCCAATATGCGCTGCATCGCCACGCGCGCGGCCGAATACGGGACGCTCGTCCGCATCGATATGGAGGATTCCAGCACGGTTGAGCGCGCACTCAAGATCTATAAAACCCTGAAGGATGAGGGCCTCACAAACGTGGGCCTGGTCATCCAATCCTATCTCTTTCGAAGTGAAGAGGATGTACGCACTCTTCTAGAGCAAGGCACACGGATTCGCCTGTGCAAAGGGGCCTACAACGAACCCGCGGAGGTCGCTTTTCCAAAGAAGAGCGATGTCGATGCGAACTTTGACCGACTCGCCGCGCTCATGATCGATGCATCTCAAGACCAGGGGTCTGTACCCGCCAGCGCTGACGGAAAGATCCCGCCAATCACAGCTCTCGGTACTCATGACGAGAAGCGCACCGTTTTCGCATGTAAGCATGCAGAAAAAGTGGGGCTTCCGAAAGAAGCACTGGAATTCCAAATGCTGTATGGCATCCGCTCTGACTTGCAGGATGCGCTGCATGCCAGGGGCTATCCTGTTCGAGTCTATGTGCCCTTCGGTACGGAATGGTACCCATACTTCATGCGCCGGTTGGCAGAACGACCCGCTAACCTATGGTTCTTAATTACCGCGCTCGTCCGCGGCTGATGATGGCAGCCTCTAACCAACAGCTTAAGTAGTTTTGATTCCTGGTTCGAAAGGGCAGCGATGGACTTACCCGGGAAGATTGCACTTGTCACAGGTGGGGCCCACCGCGTAGGACGCGAAATCGCAATTGCGCTTGCACAAGCAGGCTGCAACCTGGCCATCCATTATCTCAACTCTGAAAAAGCCGCCAAGGATACAGCCTCCGCGGCAAAAGCGTTCGGCGTGAATGCCGCCATTTTCCGCTCCGATCTGAGAAAGCTAGACCAGATCGAGGGGCTTTTCCGGCTGATCGATAGTGAGTTTGGACGCCTGGATATCCTGGTAAATTCCGCGGCGATCATGAATAAGGGTGCCTTCCAGGAAGCAGATAACGAAGATTGGCACAACACGATCGATCTTAACTTAAAAGCCCCCTTCTTCTGCATTCAGAAAGCTGCTGAAAGGATGCAAATCAACGGCGCAGGAGCGATCGTAAATATCTCCGACCTTGCCGGTCTGCGCCCCTGGCGAGAGTACCCCGTTCATTCTATAAGCAAAGCCGGTCTGGAGATGCTCACCAAAGTCGCCGCCCGGGCATACGCGCCAGAAATACGGGTGAACGCGGTCGCCCCTGGACCCGTTCTAAAGCCGGATGTTATGCCCGACTCGCGCTGGCACGAGATCGGCGACGCGCTGCCGTTACAACGCCCCGGAAACGCGTCCGACGTCGCTCAGGCAGTGATTTTCCTGCTCGAAAACGATTTCATCACCGGCGAAACGCTTGTCGTGGACGGGGGCAGCCGGCTCAGCTAAGCTGACCGAGCACACTTTACCTGCTTAAGGTTAGGGTTCTCCTCCAAATTGTGTGGGTACATAAGCGGATTTTTTCAGCCCTGCTCCGCCCGGAGCTGAACCTCCGGGCTCAGGACTTATTAAACCTCCCGCAGGTTTTGAACCTGCGGGAGGTTAACGCGCGGACCTCAATGTAAAGATTTCTCCCTTCGGCTAGCTCAGGACAGGAAGCCCTTCCAGGGGTTCGAAAGAATACATTTTTTTAAATGACTCTCCTTGTCATTTCGAGCGAAGCGAGAAATCCCTAAAATGTCTATTAAAAAGCGCAACCTGGCATCCCAATACCACCCAAGGCGGTAACTCTCTCGAAAAAAAACTTGCTAACCACCCTCACGCTTCTCAACCTGATTCGAATTTCAGACGGACGGGCGGTACAATGGATATCCGACTTAAGTGCACCTGCGTGAGTTAATCCGTCGTTTGCACCGGGTACGCATTTGAGCCAGGATAGTGTCAATTCAGCCGCCGCTGCTCAAATCGCAAGAGGGAAGTGCATTGACAACAAACCAGCCGATACATGACCTATATATCTGCGAACTCACAGCGGAAGAAACCGATGGCTTAACAAAATTCCACGTGCTGCGTGATGAGGATCACCTCCTGCGGCGCTTTGGTCAAGTACAGGTAATTCGCAAATCGCCAGGACGAAGCGAGGCTTTATGTTTGAGGGAAGTGGCGGACGAGGTGTGGGCTCTCATAGAAGGACAAGTAGAGTTCGCCTGGCATGATCTACGGCAGGATTCGCCATCACAAGGCCACTGGCACCACCTTCACGCCGAGATACCGACTCTCGTCCTGGCACCATTCGGCGTGGCTTTCGGCTGCCGCGCACTGGAAGAGCCGGCTTTGCTCATTCGCCTGAGCACACACACCGAGGGGGAACACTCTGGGGATCGAGAGATGCCCTGGGAATTTGAAGCATGAGCCGATCGAAAGAATATCTAAAATTGTTCCTGCATCTAAGCCGCCCGCATTTTCTCCTGGGTGGATTTCTGCTTTACGGTTTGGGCACCGCAATCGCCACTTACCTCGGAAAGCCCATCGACTGGAGTCTCTACATTCTCGGCCAGTTACTCGTTACATCTATCCAATTAATGGCTCAGTCTATGTATGTTTTCTTCGATGGTACTCGAAACATCGAAATTACCTTCAAGTCTCTCTTCAGTGGAGATCGGAAAGCGCTCGATCCAGAGCATTTACCGTATACGGCTGCATTGATCTCCACTATCGTTACTCTGACAATCTCGGCTACGCTCGCAGCTCTCCTCCTGGTTGTTAAGGATGTTAGTTTTGTACCATGGGCATTCATGCTGATGGGCTTCTTCGCCGCATTCTTCTACAGCACTCCATCCGTGAGGTTGATCACCAGTGGGTTTGGTGAAATTATCGCCTCAATCGTTATGGCTGGTTTTGTGCCCATCATCTCGTTCACACTGCAGGCCGGTGAACTTCACCGGCTGCTCCCCATGAGCACGGTCCCATTGGTTGCGTTGCTCTTCGCGGCGTTTATCGCCTCTGAATTCGCCGATTATGCCTCTGACCTGAAACGAGATCGGAAGACGTTGATGGTTCGGCTCGGGTGGGAAACTGCCATGAAGCTCCATGATCTAGCCATCCTTTTCGCGATCCTGAGCTTCATAACCGCTTATATCCTGGGCTTACCGGACCGTGTGGCGCTTGGCGCTTTGATCTCTTTTCCCCTGGCCATCGCACAGGTCTGGCAGCTGAATCGCATCAAAGCAGGGCTCCCTCCACGCTGGCGCACATTCACGCTCAGCGCGCTCGCCTTATTCGCGATGACCACCTACCTGGAATTGATGGGGTACATCTTTAGCTGACATGCCTGAATTTTTACATCTCATCTCACCGTCTGATGCACTTGAAATAATGCTCAATAACCTACCTCAATCTTGGGCTGCAGGCACTGATGTTATTTCGACTGGCGAGGCGCACGGCCGGATCCTGGCCGAGCGCGTTACTGCCCCCCACCCCTTACCTCCGTTTCCTCGATCGACGGTGGATGGCTACGCCGTCCAAGCTAAGGACACTTTCGGCGCGTCAGGTTCCATGCCGGCCTACCTACGCTTGATTGGTGAAATCCTGATGGGGAAATCACCCACCCTTGAAGTTCACTCTGGAGAAGCCGCACAGGTGCACACTGGCGGTGCGATCCCTGCTGGCGCAGACGCCGTGGTGATGCTCGAGGATACCCAGTTGATCGACGGCAGCGAAATTGAGGTTCACCGCGCATCCGGAGTGGGGCAGAACATCCTCCTCCAGGGTGAGGATGTGCAGCAGGGTGATGTTGTCCTCGAGCCTGGAACCGTTCTCCGCCCGCAGGAGATTGGCGGGTTGATGGCGCTCGGCATGACATCGATATCGGTTGCCGTATCACCACGTGTGGGGATTTTCTCGTCAGGAGATGAAGTCGTCCCTCCCGAAATGGACCCTGGACCCGCACAGGTTCGCGATATCAACTCACATACCCTTTCAGCAATCATCGATCGGCTCGGTGGGAGACCAATTCTCAGGGGTATCGTACCCGACCAACACGATGCGCTCTTCGAGGTTGTGAAGCAATCACACCAAGAGGATGACCTGATCGTCATCACCGCCGGGTCGTCTGTGAGCGCCCGTGACATCACAGGGGATGTCATCCAATCGCTTGGAGAACCCGGTGTGCTCGTGCATGGGATATCGATCAAACCCGGCAAACCGACAATTCTCGCCATCGCCGACGACATCCCTCTCATTGGTTTGCCGGGGAATCCCGTTAGCGCCCTGGTCGTTGGAACCTTAATCCTCGACCCTCTCATCCGGCGCTTCCTGGGTGTTCAACGAGTGCTACCCGCGCCTCAGATTGCGGCTAGATTGAACGTCAATGTCGTTTCGCAAGCGGGTCGCGAGGATTACATCCCTGTTCGGCTTCAGGAGTCGGAAGAGGGAATCATCGCCGAACCAGTTTTTGGGAGATCAAATCTGATCTTCACACTTGTCCGTGCCGATGGCTTGATTCAAATTTCACCCGACGCAACAGGGTTGAACGCGGGCACCGAAGTGTTGGTCACACTCTTCTGATCGGAATTGTGGCGAAGAAAAGACCGGAGGGAAGCATCGATGGCTGATGACCGTCAACGATCCGTATTTTTACAGGATGTCCCACTACAAGAGGCGCGCTCCCGTTTTGAGCAGGCCCTGCAGGATGCCGACTTGTGGAAGCCGCTCGAACCCGAGAATATTCCTCTGGACCAGGCACTGGGAAGGATCAGCGCCGAGCCAATCTGGGCGCAGATATCCTCGCCACATTACCATGCCGCCGCCATGGATGGGTACGCTCTGCAGGCTGCGGAGACCGAGGGTGCGAGTGATCGGAATCCAGTAGAACTGATTGTGGGTCCTCAGGCACAATATGTCGATACAGGTGATCCGTTGCCAGAATGGGCAGATTCTGTAATCCCGATCGAAGACCTTGAAGTACTCAGCGATACCCCAGAGCCGCAGGAGAAATCGATCCGGCTCATGGCTCCTATCTCTCCATGGTCAAATGTACGCCTTTTAGGTGAGGATATGGTCGCCACCGAGCTTGTCATACCTTCCGGGCATGAACTTCGGCCCGTCGACCTCGGCGCCATCGCTGCCAGCGGTTACGATCACGTCCAAGTCTGGCGAAAACCGCGCGTAGCCATCATCCCCACAGGGACTGAGCTGCGCGCGATGGGAAAGCCGGTGAAGGCTGGCGAAATCATAGAATTCAACTCTCTTGTCCTCGCCTCGCAAGTCGAGAGCTGGGGGGGACTCCCTGACCGGCTGCCCATCGTTCTCGATGAACTTGAGCGGATTATGGACGCTGCAGCGAATGCGGCAATTGACCATGACCTGGTCTTGATAATCGCAGGGTCATCAGCAGGCACAGAGGATTTCACGGCTGATGTCGTCGAGTCGCTCGGCACCCTGCTCGTACATGGGATCGCCGTTCGACCAGGCCATCCTGTTATCCTGGGAATGATCGAGAAATCATCGAAGGGTGGCCCCCCTCGGGTTGATAAATCTATTCCTATTATCGGTGTTCCGGGTTATCCCGTATCGGCTGCTTTAACAGGAGAAATTTTCGTTAAACCACTCCTTGGCCGTTGGCTCAGCAAACAGGAGATCCAACCTGAAATACTAACGGCAAAGCTCGCCCGTAAAGTCCACTCACGAGCCGGTGATTTGGAATACCTGCGCGTCACCGTCGGTCAGGTCGGTGAGCGATGGATCGCATCACCCTTGTCCCGTGGAGCAGGCGTGATCACATCCCTGGTGCGCGCCGATGGGATTGTCGAGATCCCGGCGGGCGTTCAGGGGATCCAGGCTGGTGAAATCGTCCCGGTCCGTCTCTATCGATCGAGGCAGGAACTCGAACGCACAATTCTCGCTCTTGGTTCCCACGATCTCACGCTGGATCTTCTTGCCCAGTTTCTCTCCCTGCGCGGCTCACGCCTCAGTTCCGGAAACCTGGGCAGCCTGGGGGGACTGATTGCCCTGCAGCGAGGGGAAGCGCATTTAGCGGGCAGCCACCTGCTTGATCCCGAGACAGGTGAATTCAACTTACCCTACATCGAGCGGTATTTACCTGACGTACCTGTCGTAGTCGTCCGCCTGGTTGGGCGTGAACAGGGCCTCATCCTGGCCCCGGGCAATCCCAAATCAATCACCGGTTTGGAAGATATCGCCCGCTCAGACCTTGCCTACGTCAACCGCCAACGCGGAGCCGGCACCCGTATTCTGCTCGATTACCAACTGCAGCAACTGGGAATTAAACCCGATTCTATCCGTGGATATCAGCACGAGGAATATACCCATTTAGCTGTTGCCGCCGCGGTTGCTTCCGGCCGCGCGGACTGTGGTTTAGCGATCCACGCTGCCGCCGCCGCGCTCAAACTTGATTTCCTGCCGCTCTATAAGGAACGTTACGATCTAATTATCCCGAAGGAGCACTACGAGAGCGCCAGACTTATGCCCCTGCTCCAATTACTCGGCGACTCCGAATTCCAAGAGACTGTCGCCTCCCTCCCTGGTTACTCAACCGATTCGATGGGGGAAGTCATCGCCGTGATGGAATAGCATTCAGTCATGGTGGTAGTAATGCGTCGTCATGCTGAGCCGAAGGCGAAGCAATCCCCTCGTTTCTTGATCGGGGATTGCCACGTCGCCCTATCGGGCTCCTCGCAATGACAGGCGAGGGAAGGACCCTCACGAATAACTGTCATTTCGAGCCCTTCGGTTTCACTCAGGATAAACTCCGCGAGAAATCCCTATGATGCTGCTCATGAGAGCTCCATCTCAAAAACTGAATGTGGTCCCTTAATGTCATTACAAGCCACAGGCGAAGCAATCTCCTCGTTTCTTGATCGGGGATTGCCACGTCGCCCTATCGGGCTCCTCGCAATGACCTGCGCGGCAACACATTTCCTCTTTTGTCATTTCTAGCGAAGCGAGAAATCCCTATGATGCTGCTCTTGAGAGCTCCATCTCTGAAATTGAATGTAGCCTCATAGCGAAGTATCGCGTTCTTCAAACTGAAGGCTGGCTCTTGACAGAACCGAGATGCTTCGTTATGGCTTACAATTAACTAGGCGACGCGCTGAAATTAGACAGCCGCCTGCACATTAACTTAGGAGGTCTCAGAATATGCCCATCCCCAAGATAGGTGAAGCCGCTCCGGACTTTGAAGTCCTCGACGATACAGGCGAGATGGTCCATCTCTCTGATTATCTCGGCAAGGAAGTTGTACTATATTTCTATCCCCGGGCGGATACGCCTGGCTGCACGAAAGAAGCTTGTGCGTTCCGAGATGACTACA
>DAOWMX010000205.1 GCA_030642885.1 Anaerolineales bacterium
GTTTGTGGCATTCGGAGTGTTTGTGGCATTCGTGATTAAGGCTGTTCTTGGCGATCTTGAGTGAGTACAACGAACGGGCGAGAGAACAACGTTTTATCATCTGCGGTCAGGATTTCCTTACCCACCCGAAACGACGAAAAGCCAAAAAACGCACCCGTGCCTTCAGAGTCACTGTTGGGTGGAGGCGCGTTTAAGCAAAGAGTGCCGCTTAAAAAAACCAGAAGCCCAGAAAGAATACAAGTTTTCTGTATTTTCTGATGTTCCTTCCTCATGGATTCCTGGTTTTCTCAAAGTCAGCGCTTTGTTGTTGTCCACAAGCAAGTTCTAGCACAGAGAGTGATCAGCGCTCAGCATGGGCCACCAAACCGCGACCTGCCTTCCGGTCAGGCCGGGGAAAGCCTGTTGCGTAACCCTTTTCTACGTCCCCGTTTTAGAAGGGCAATTCGTCGGCATGACGGGCGGCCTTTCTGAAATCGCGTGCAGGTTTTGGTTGGGAATCCTCTTCTGCTAATTCCAGTTGATACAGTTCTTCATACATCCTATTTTGATGAAGCCAGATCGGATCAGCGCTTCTTCGGATGAACTCGTCAACGGGAATCCCCTCAACGGTTGGCGGACGCTTGATCCGCTTCTGCTTCCCGTTGATGAAGATGGTCATGTACTCACGCTGCCGGCGTTTCTTCTCCGCTTTCTCGGCGGGGGTGAACTTGCGGTTCCGTTTTCCCATGGCTGTGACGATACTCCCTCACATTCCCAACAATGATTAGATTGCAACCTTGGAACATAGTAAACGGTGGTTGGAGCGTCTGTCAAGGCTCTTTCCATTCATCGGAACGCCAAGTTCTATCCGCTTTGGAGGGTGACCCCGCGAGTTTAGAACTTGCCCCCTCAGGTATATGCGGTGAATGCTTGCTTATTCACCGAGGGGCGATTTGCGTTTGAGCCCTAACTGGGGGAACCTGTGCATACAGACGTGAGGCGTCGCCGAAAAAAGGAGGCTTGCAATGAGTGAGGAAGTTCTTCGGTTGGAAGGGATCTACCCCCCTGTTCCAACTCCGTTCGATACTGAGGGCCGGGTAGCCACAAACGCCCTCACCGAGAACTTGCTGTTTTTAAATCAGTACAAGCTCCGTGGGTATATCGTACTTGGTTCCAATGGAGAACTTATCTCGCTCAACGATCGAGAGCGGTTGCAAGTCCTGGAGGCGGCTCGGGCGGCTATTCCATCGGACAAGTTGATGGTCGCTGGCACGGGATGCCAGTCTACAGCGATGACCGTGGAGTTAACGAGAGATGCCGCGAAAATAGGAGCCGACGCGGTATTAGTCCTTAACCCGTCTTACTATAAGGGGCAAATGACCCCGGGGGTCTTGCTGCGGCACTTTCATGCAGTGGCAGATGCCTCGCCGATTCCGGTGATCCTCTACAACATGCCTGCGTGTACGGGGATCGACCTTAGCGCGGAGACAGTGGCGCTTATTGCTAAGCATGAGAACATAATCGGCATCAAAGATTCTGGTGGCAACGTAGTGAAAATCGGCGATATGCGCCGATTAACAAATCGAGACTTTCAGGTGTTGGCTGGCTCGGCGAGTTTTCTCCTCCCTGCGCTTTCCATGGGCGCTGTAGGGGGTGTGTTGGCACTGGCGAACATTGCACCTGCTCAGTGTCTATCCATACGAGAACACTTCCTAAAAGGCGAGATCGATCAAGCGCGCGATCTCCAAGTGCAGATGATTCCCGTAAACAATGCTGTCACCAAAGGCTGGGGTGTGCCCGCACTGAAGGAGGCAATGGATATGCTGGATACGTACGGCGGTCCTCCCCGGCTACCATTGCTCCCGCTTTCGGAGGAGAGGAAGCACGAACTGAAGATTATCTTGCGTGAGGCAGAAGTACTGAGAGAGACGCCATAAACAGAGAATAAGGAGGGATGATAACGTGAAGGTAGGGATCATTATCTGCGACCGGTATCACACGTGTGGGGGCGGCAAGTGCCTCAGGGCAATGAAAGAACGTGCTGGCGGCTTCGCGCGCTATTCCAAAGATGAACCTCTTGAGTTGGTTGGCTACTCGACCTGTGGTGGTTGTCCAGGGGGGAATATCGAGTATGTCCCTGAGGAGATGGTGAAGAATGGGGCTGAGGCGATCCATCTGGCCACTGGCTTGGTCGTTGGATATCCGCCCTGCCCAAGACAAGCCTACTTCAAGCGCTACATTGAAGAACGTTACGGTATCCCTGTGGTTATAGGGACTCATCCGATCCCGCAAAAATACGTCCTCATCCACAAGCAGTTGCCCTCGTGGGATGGAATGAAAGACATGAAAGCCCTCATGGCTACAGAAGAAATCAGAAAAGACTACAACTAGAAACTCGAAGGAGAGATTTATGAAAGACCGAACGTTGTTGATGATCCCCGGCCCGATTGAATTTGAGCCGGAGGTGTTGGCAGCTTTGGGAGCACCCACGACGAGCCACGTGGATCCCGATTTCATCGAGGTATTCGGCCAAGCCTTGGAGAGAATGAGGGAAGTGTGGCTTTGTCCATCCGGTCAGCCATTCGTGGTGGCCGGCTCCGGAATGCTCGCCATGGAAATGGCCGTTGCGAACCTCATTGAGCCTGGCGACAAGGTGTTGGTGCTAAGCACCGGGGTGTTCGGCGATCGCTATGGCGAACTACTGAGCCTCTACAATGCGGAGGTTACCGTACTTCGAGCGCCATTGGGCGACACGATCGCCTTAGAAGAAGTCGAGGCTGCGCTGAAGGCAAACTCCTACAAACTGATAACCTTCACCCACGTGGACACGTCGACGGGGGTTCGCGTAGATGTGAAATCATTGGGTGATCTTGGCCGCAAATACGGCGTGCTGACTGTTCTTGACGGAGTCTGTTCGGTAGCCGGTGAAGAATTGCATCAAGAGGAGTGGGGCATTGATGTAGTGTTGACCGCTTCTCAAAAGGCAATTGGCGTTCCTCCCGGACTCGCTCTCATGGTTGTGAGTCCACGAGCATTGGCAGCCTGGAGAGAACGTAAGGCTCCAGTCGCCAGTTACTACATGGACTGGAACAATTGGCTGCCGATCATGGAGGCCTATGAGGCTCGGCGACCTAGCTACTTTGGTACGCCGCCCGTTAATTCCATCTTTGCCCTTAACGTCAGCCTGGGACAGATCCTAGCTGAGGGAATGAGCGAGCGCTTCGCCCGCCACCGCAAGCTGGGCACAGCATGTAAGGCAGCCATCCGTGCCCTAGGGATGAGCCAGGTATCCACAAACTCCGCCCACGCTGCAGCGACGCTAACCGCCCCTTACTACCCTGAGGGGATTGTAGGATCAGAGTTTTTGCCGAGGGTTAAGGCAGCCAGCGCAATTCTAGCTGGTGGACTACATCCCGAGATCAAGGCGCGTTATTTCCGTATCGGGCACATGGGAGCGACAAATCCGGGGGATCTATTAGCTACGATTGGGGCTATCGAAACAGGATTACGGAGCTGCGGTTATGACTGCGAGTTAGGTGCCGGGGTGGCTGCTGCTCAGCAAACTCTAAACAGCTAGGAGGGTTTAGCTAACTACGGGAAAGGGAATAATGAAACATAAAGAGGGATTCTTCGCGGGTATTCGGGGCGCTGATATCTACTATCAGTGCTGGTTGCCGGAGGGTGAGCCGAGGGCTGTGCTGCTAATCGCCCACGGGTTAGCTGAACACAGTGGGCGGTATATGAACGTCGTCAACCACTTTACACCTCTTGGCTATGCCGTCTACGGTACCGATTACCTCGGGCACGGCAAGTCGGATGGTACGCGGGTGTACGTAAAGGAATTTAACGATTACATAGATACACTCAGCATTTACGTTGACATGGTGCACGAGTGGCAGCCGGGCAAACCATCGTTCTTATTAGGACACAGCATGGGTGCGCTGGTCAGTGCGCTATTCCTGCTCGATCACCAGGATGAACTGGCGGGTGCAATCCTGTCCGGGCCGAGTGTCAAGGTTCCCAGCAATACCTCGCCAATTACCCTCAGCATGGTCAAACTCCTTTCAATTCTGCTGCCAAGAGTCGGATTGCTTCAGCTGGAAGCAGAAGGGGTGTCACGAGATCCAACAGTGGTGCAGGCATATGTCAGTGACCCATTGGTCTATACCGGAAAGACCACCGCGAGGTTGACACATGAAATAGAAGGCGATGCACCGTGTTACCGCTGAGGCGTTCAAGATAACGCTGCCGGTTCTAATCGTGCAAGGCAGTGCAGACAAGTTGGTCGATCCTGATAGTGCCCGGATGTTGTACGGTGCGGTCGGCTCGGTCGACAAGACGATCAAGATCTACGATGGCCTCTACCACGAAGTATTCAACGAACCAGAACACGATCAGGTGTTGGGTGATGTCGAAGCGTGGCTGGAAGCACGTCTTTAAGCGCGCCCTCACTTTAATCATTTCACCGCAGAGAGGGCTTAAGAATTGAGAGATCGGGAGGAGAAAGGGAGACACGGGGACGGGGAGAGGGGGA